>JANXPQ010000516.1 GCA_025357235.1 Betaproteobacteria bacterium | reverse complement strand
CCTCGATGACCGGTCCGGCCATCAATCGAAGCCCAGGTTTCTGAACATGATTGCGAATACGGCGTCGAGCAGGATGACCACGGTTATCGCGGCAACCACCGAGGTCGTGATCGAATTCGATACGCTCTCCGTATTTGGCTTTGTGCGCAGGCCAAAGTGGCACGAGATCAGGGCAATCGCCATGCCGAAGGCCAGCGTCTTGACCCCCGCTATCCAGAGGTTGTCCGGCGCGACGGCTTTCGGCAGCGAGCCGAGAAAATAGATGACGCTGATGCCGAGCTGTGCCTTTGCGGCGACAGCGCCGCCGAGCAGGGCGGCTGTGATCGCCCAGATCGAAACCAGGGGCATGGCAATCGCCATGCCGATGACCTTGGGCAACACGAGTCGCGAGATCGGCGAAATCCCCATGGTAATCATCGCGTCTATTTCCTCGGTGACCCGCATGACGCCGATTTGCGCGGTCATCGCGGAACCGGAGCGACCGGCGAGCAGGATGGCGACCAGGAGCGGCCCGAGTTCGCGAATGATCGAAATGCCCAGCAGGTTGACGATGTAGACACCCGCGCCATAGGCCTTGAGCGTATCGGCGGTGAGGAAGGAAAGCACCACGCCGATCAGAAACCCGACCAGAGCGGTGACGGGCATCGCCATCGCGCCGGCTTTGTAGATCGTTGCAGAGAGTTCTCGCCAAGGGAACTGCCTGGGATGCGCGAGCAGATAAAAAGCATCCAGGACGAGCATGCCGACGAGCGTTACGATGGCCAGGATGTGTTCGAAGAACCGGGATTCGCGGCGGCCAAGAAAAACGAGCGGGGCGAGCAGATCGGGGCGCCAGCGCGCCGCTTCGACCGGCGGGACCGCGGCAATTCGTTCGAATATTGCCGCATGTTCCTTCTTGAACTGGGTCGAACTGCGCCTGTCGCCCCCCCAGGCGCGCCAGATCAACAACCCGCCGGTGCTGTCGAGGGTTTCTATTTGCCGCAAATCCCATTTCAGCGTCGGGTCAGCCGACACGGATTTAAGCGCCTTGAGCGAACGGCCGATGACCGGGCGCAATGCCGTGAGTGTCCAGTCACCGGAAAGCATCACGACGCGCTCGCCCGCGCCGGTTGTGTGCAGTTGTACCGATGCCAGAGCCATTTTGAAAATCCGAAGCCGATCTTTCTTTTGGCTACTTACTTAAGAGGCGGACAGTAAATAATTGAGTGGTATGAGTTTTATTTTTAATCTAATGCGCCAAGACTTAGTTGAGCAAAGTCATGGTATTGGCACGAAGATCTAAACAAACTTACAGCATCTTCATAGATTTATCATTTGAATTCGATTTAATCATGCTCTACCCTGCGCTTAACTGCAGATTTGTCGTTAATTGGCGACGCGACCGCAGAAATCAAAAAATACTCATTCGATAGCAAGTCAAGTAAGTAAATTCAGTCTGTTTGCTGCTGAAGCCCTGTATCAAAAAATCAGCCCCCCAGGGGCAGATTTGGAAAAAGAAACTAAAAAGAACCGGCCGAACGACGTTTCAGAACTTGATACGTAGCTCGGTTTATTGAGCACCGCTTTTTGATCAAGGGAGGGAGGGGCATGCAAAGTCCCGCCACAGTGGGTGGTTTCACTGACTGCGCTGACAGCCTTGGGCTTCCGCGCGCCGGACTGACGCAGCCGAGCGTCGGCTCATCCCTCCTGATTCAAACCAATTCCATCCCGCGCCCGTCGCGGGATTTTTATTTCCCCTTTCGAGAAATCGAGCCGGCGCCGCGATTGGCGCTCGCAGGTCTCACCCTGCTGTCCAGGAGTTGCCCATGAGTGCTACGACCAACGATACCCAACGCAAATCCCTGTTCCGCATTCCGAGCCTTTTCGAGATTTTCTTCGGACGGCTGGCAAATTGGATTCGCCAGCTGGTCAAGTGGCGAAAGCAGGGATTGCTGAAAAGAGCGCTCCAGGAAAGACAACGTCGCACCATGCGGATGGAGGTGCTGGAGCCGCGGTTATTGCTGTCTGCCGATCTTACGGCCGGCGCCGGTTGGGGTACAAACCTCGCGCTGACTGCGGTAGACGCGACGCACGTGCAGTTGTCCGATGGGGCGAATACCACCGGGTCGATCGCGATGACCGGAGATGGCATCATCAATATTTCGCGCGCCACGCTCGGTGATGTCACGGGCGACACGCTCAATGTGAATCTTGCAAGCCTCGGTATTCTGACGCCCGGATCTCTGCTTGACATCAAGTTTACCGGTGGTCTGCAATCGCTCGCCTCTCAGGATCTGGTCGAACTCGACAATACAGGGCTGTTCGGTTTCAATTTCAAGGTTGAGGCCGACTCTGCCATAAGGGTAAATGCTGGAGCGCAGCTCACGGCCAGCAGCGGCCACGACATCACGCTCGCAGCATCCGAATCCAACTCGGTCCTGGGAATCGCTGGCTTCAACTTCCTGGCCGATGCCACGCACGCGACCGTCACCGTGCTCGGTGACCTCAGCGCCAACAACATCACGCTGAAGG
>JANXPQ010000483.1 GCA_025357235.1 Betaproteobacteria bacterium | reverse complement strand
AAAGCCGGTTTTTTACTTTATTCAATAAAGAAATAATGAAATGATATTATATTATTTCAAATCATAAAGAGAGGCAGGTAACTTCCCACTCGGTTTCGTTATTCCTCTGTAGTCAATTCATGACGCCGGCCTCCCGGTCGGCGCCTTTTTTTGAGGGGACGAACCAGACTTGAGGGAGTCATGATTCGTAATCTGCTGATGGGGGTGCTGTTTCTGGCCGCGATGCCGATCGCGTCGGCCGACGTGGCGCTTCTGAATGTCTCTTACGGTGTGACTCGCGAGTTCTACAAGGAATTCAATCCCGCGTTCATCGCCTACTGGAAGGGCAGGACCGGCGAGACGGTGACTATCAATCAGTCTCATGGCGGGTCGAGCAAGCAGGCACGTTCGGTCGTGGACGGCCTCGATGCGGACGTCGTGACGATGAACCAGGCCAATGACATCGATCTGCTGGCGGAACGCGGAAAGCTGATTCCCGCCGACTGGGCGAAGCGGTTTTCCTACCACAGCGCGCCGTACACCTCGACGACGATATTCCTGGTCCGCAAGGGCAATCCGAAGCACATCCACGATTGGGACGACTTGATCAAACCGGGTGTCGCAGTGGTGATTCCCAATCCCAAGACTTCCGGTAACGGACGCTACAGCTATCTCGCCGCCTGGGGTTATGTGGTCAAGAAGGGCGGCAGCGAGCAACAAGCCCGGGAGTTCGTCACCAGGCTGTTCAGGAATGTGCCGGTTCTCGATGCTGGCGGGCGGGGTGCCACGACCACTTTCGTCCAGCGCGGAATAGGCGACGCGTTACTGAATTTCGAAAATGAAGTCTTCCTGACCCGCAAGGAACTCGGCAGCGATGCGTTCGACGTGGTGTACCCCTCGATCAGCATACAGGCCGAAATCCCGGTCAGCGTCGTCGACAAGGTCGTGGACAGGCGGGGTACCCGAAAAGTCGCGACGGCCTATCTCGAGCATCTGTATTCCGAAGAAGGGCAGGAACTGGCGGCGAAGAATTTCTTTCGCCCCCGTGACGCGAAGATTCTTGCCCGCAACGAAGCGACCTTCAGGAAACTCGACCTGTTCACGGTCGACGAGGTATTCGGCGGTTGGAAGCCGGCCCAGGCGCTACATTTCAACGACGGCGGCCTGTTCGATCAGATCTATCAGGTCAAATAAAAAAAGGACGACGCAGCAATGGCAGAGTTCGACGCAAAGCGCATTGATGACGGGCAGACCGATAAACGGCTGTCCCCGGAAATCGAGCAGGAAATTCTTCGGGCCATTGCGCGCATCGATTACGGCTCGATCGAAGTGGTTGTCCACGACGGCAAGGTCGTGCAAATAGAGTGCAGGGAAAAAATTCGCGTGGTCCGCGACGAGCCGGTCCTCAAGAACGCGATACGTCAAATTCGCCAGCCGGGGTAAGGGGTAATCCGGCGCGGCAACACCCCGGGCAGGCCAACCAGAAAACTGGAGGCGGCAAAACAAATCGATGTCGGCGACTTGACCGGATAACCGGAGGGCTCCGTAAATTGTAAGGGAGTTCTTCGAATGGATCCGTTGCGTCCCCGGTTCGTGGCCGCTGTGCTGGCCGCAACCTTTATTATGACTTCGCCCTTCGCTCTTGCTGAAGACGATGTATCGCAGCTCAAACAGCAAGTCGACGATCTGGATCAGAAGATACGCGTGCTGCAAAGACAGCGGGAACTTGACAAGGAGGCGGCCGTGGAAAAGGAAAAGGCAACTCCCACGGTGTCGTCCGGGAAGGACGGCTTCTGGCTCCGGTCTGCGGACAATGCCTATCAGATCAGAATCGGCGGCATCATCCAGCTCGACAGCCACTGGTATCCCGACAAGACCGCGCCCATCGGCGGCACGTCGGACACATTCGTATTGCGCAAAGTGCGTCCGGTGCTGGAAGGGGTGTTCCTCGAGAACATCGGCTTCCGGCTGATGCCGGACTTCGGCAACGGCACGACCGTGCTGCAGGATGCCTATGTCGAATTGAGGCTCGACAAGGCGGCCAATATTCGGGCCGGGAAATTCAAGCCCCCGGTCGGCCTGGAACGCCTGGTACTGGATTCCGAAACCGAATTCGTCGAGCGCGGGCTGCCAACCAACCTTGCGCCCAATCGCGACATCGGCATCCAGCTTGCCGGCAGCGTCCTGGCCGACACGCTCTCGTACCAGGTCGGCGTGTTTAACGGTGTCACCGACAACAGCACCGCGGACGCGGATACGAACGACCAAAAGGACTTTGTGGGCCGCATATTCGCGGAGCCGTTCCGCAACGGCAGCAGCTGGTTGAGCGGTCTGGGAGTCGGAATCGCGTACGCATATGGGGCGCAGCAGGGTACGACTGCGGCTTCCAATCTTGCGACGTACAAGACCGTGGGCCAGCAAAACTTTTTTGTCTTCAATACGGGTGCGTTCGCGGACGGCGAACGCGAAAAGATTGCCCCGCAGTTCTACTACTACATCGGGTCGTTCGGCCTGCTCGGCGAATACATCGATTCCCGTCAGAAAGTAACGCGGGCGGCAAACCAGAAGCGCGAATTCGACAGCAAGGCATGGCAGGTAGATGGCTACTGGGTCGTGACCGGCGAAGATGCGTCGTTTCGCAACCCCTCGCCACGCAAGCCCTATGCGGTTAACAGCCCCGGATTGGGCGCAGTGGAGCTGGTGGTGCGATATGGCGTGCAGACCATCGACGCTTCCGCATTTGCTGGCAGTGCGACAACGCGCCTGGCCGATCCCAATGCATCCGCCCGGGAGGCGCGTGACGCCGGCATCGGCGTCAACTGGTATTTCAACCGCAATTTCAAGGTCCAGCTGAATTACGAACAGACGCAGTTCGATGGCGGCGGGCCGGGTGGCACCGATCTGCGGACCGAGAAGGCCGTATTCACCCGCATCCAGGCAAATTTCTAAGATCCATGAAAATGCTCTCCACAACGGTCAAATCAGCCAGTAAATGGGTGGCCGCAGGTCTTTTTGTCCTTGCGTTCGTTCCGGCAGCACGAAGCGGGCAAGTCGAGTTGCTCAATGTTTCGTACGATCCGACGCGTGAGCTCTACCAGGAGTTCAACACCGCATTCGCCAGACAATGGGAGGCGAAGACCGGCGACAAGGTCACCATCAGACAGTCCCATGGCGGGTCGGGCAAGCAGGCGAGAACGGTGATAGACGGCCTGACCGCAGACGTCGTCACGCTCGCGCTGGCCTACGACATCGACGAAATCGCAGCCAGGGCCAAGCTTCTGCCGAAAGATTGGCAAAGGCGCCTGCCGCACAACAGCTCGCCCTACACCTCCACCATTGTTTTCCTCGTGCGCAAGGGCAACCCCAAGCACGTCAGGGATTGGGATGACGTTGCCAGGCCCGGCATCTCGGTGATTACGCCGAATCCGAAAACATCCGGTGGCGCGCGCTGGAACTATCTCGCCGCATGGGGTTATGCACTGAGGAACTTCGGTAACGACGAAGCGAAGGCCAGGGAATTCGTCGCGAGGATCTACAAGAATGTGCCGGTACTCGATTCCGGTGCCCGCGGATCGACCACCACGTTCGTCGAGCGTGGCATAGGTGATGTGTTGCTCGCCTGGGAGAACGAGGCTTTCCTGGCAGTAAAAGAACTCGGCCCGGAAAAAGTCGACATCGTCGTGCCGTCCGTCAGCATTCTGGCCGAACCCCCCGTGACTATTGTCGACAAGGTTGCCGACAAGCACGGCACCCGCAAGGTGGCGCAGGCCTACCTCGAGTACCTGTACAGCGAAGAGGGCCAGGACATCGCGGGGCGCAATTTCTACCGCCCGACGGACGCGAAGGTCGCGGCGAAATACGCGGCGCAGTTTCCGAAGATCAACCTGTTCAGGATCGACGATGTGTTCGGCGGCTGGCAGAAGGCGCAGAAAACTCACTTCGCCGACGGCGGCGTATTCGACCAGATCTATCAGAAGTAGTCAGGCGACCAGGCGTGCATTGCGGAGAATCAACATGACTGCATTGATCGTGGGTGGCGATTACGTGAACCACAACCTGGCCATCACTTGGAAGCGACAGGCCCGCCGCAGCGGTGCGGCAATGCTGTTCTGTCGCCATTCTGCCAATGAGTTGCGCCAAAAGCTGGACGCCATGGCGAGCGGCATTCCGGTTCGTTAACAAAGGCAGATCGCGGTGGGGAGACATGACGATGAAGTTTCTTGCAGACAAGGACGCGTTGGCGCGCATACAGGCCGCCACCGATTATCCATTGCAGCGAGCGGCGGACGGTCGGATCGCAGGCCATTTTTTCCATTGCCGCCTGTCGAGCGTGTTCCAGCCGGTATTCGATGTCAGCGCGCGGCAGGTCGTCGGCCATGCGGCTTACGTGCGTTCGGACGCGAACGACGACGGAGCGCTGTCTCCGTGGGGAATTTTCGCTCTGGCGGCGGAAGATCCCGTGCTGGTACGTCTGGACCGACTGTGCCGCACGTTGCATGCGTTGAACTATTTCGGCGCCGTCCCGGAACGCCAGAGCCTGTTCCTGGCTGTGCAGCCACGACTGCTGGAAAGCGTGAAAGACGGCCATGGCCGAGCCTTTGAAAAAGTCCTCGACCTGATCGGCGTGGAAACCTCACGTGTCGTAATCGAAATCCCCCTGGAGGTGAACCAGGACTGGCGGCTCCTGAAACATGTGATCGTCAACTACCGCTCGAGAGGCTATCGCATCGCGCTGAATCACGGCGGGGAAAACGAGGGTTGGATGGCGGAGCTGGGCAGCCTCTATCCGGACTTCGTCAGGCTGGAAGCCGGGCAGTTGAAGAAACGGTCCGGAATGACGGCGCTGGTGGACGCGATTCACCGGTTTGGCGCCACGCTGCTGGTCAGGGACGTCGAAACCGAACAGGAGATGGTCGCGGCGGTCCGCGTCGGCGCCGATCTGCTGCAGGGGCGTTTCCTGGGCGAGCCGACGCGTGCGATAGAGTCGATATCGCGGCGTGCGCAAGAGCAGGGCAGCCATCCGGGGTGCGCGTGGTAAAGCCGTTCAAACAACACAGCGTTTTGCCCGGGTTCAACCTCGCGCTCGGATTTACACTGCTTTATCTGAGCCTGATCGTGCTGATCCCGCTGTCGGCGGCGTTCATCAAGACCGCGGCCCTGTCCTGGCCAGAGTTCTGGGCCACGGTGACCACGCCGAGGGTGGTGGCGTCCTATCGGCTGACTTTCGGTGCCTCGCTGGCGGCTGCATTGCTGAATGCCGTCTTCGGATTGCTGGTGGCCTGGGTACTCGTGCGTTATCGCTTTCCCGGCAAACAAATCATCGATGCGCTGGTCGACCTGCCGTTCGCATTGCCGACTGCAGTGGCCGGCATCGCGCTGACCGCGCTGTACGCGGGCAACGGCTGGATCGGCCGCTGGTTCGAGCCCTTCGGCATCAAGATCGCCTTTACCCCGCTGGGCGTTTTCGTCGCGCTGACCTTCATCGGCCTGCCGTTCGTCGTGCGCACGGTGCAGCCGGTGCTGGAGGACGTGGAGTCGGAACTCGAGGAGGCGGCGGCAACGCTGGGCGCCTCGCGGCTGCAGACTTTCACGCGCGTGATATTCCCCACCGTGTTGCCCGCGCTGGTGACCGGCTTCGCATTGGCATTCGCGCGTGCGGTGGGCGAATACGGATCGGTGATTTTCATTGCCGGCAACATGCCGATGATTTCGGAGATCACGCCGCTGCTGATCATCACCAAGCTGGAGCAATACGACTATGTCGGCGCCACCGCGCTGGCGGTCGTGATGCTGGCCATTTCCTTTGTTCTGCTGCTGATCATCAACGGACTGCAATGGTGGAGCCGGCAGCGCGGAGAAGCCCTGTGAGAACACGCCAATGAGCGCAGTTGCGCTCCCCCTTGCCGCCGCGCGACGCGGCGTGCGCGCCACCCAGGAACCGGCCTGGGTGCGCTTGACCCTGATCGGCCTCGCGCTGGCGTTCCTGACGTTGTTCCTGTTCGTGCCTCTGATTTCGGTGTTCTACGAAGCGCTGCGAAAAGGCGTGGGAGTCTACCTCGCCTCCATCGTCGAGCCGGATGCGTTGTCCGCAATCAAGCTCACGCTGATCGCCGCGGCGATTGCCGTGCCGCTCAACGTGGTGTTCGGTGTCGCCGCGGCTTGGGCCATCGCCAAGTTCGAGTTCCGCGGCAAGAACCTGCTGATCACCCTGATCGACTTGCCGTTTTCAGTATCTCCGGTGGTGTCGGGCCTGATCTACGTGCTGATCTTCGGCCTGCAGGGCTGGCTTGGTCCGTGGCTTGCCGAACACGATATCAAAATCATCTTCGCGGTTCCGGGTATCGTGCTGGCGACGATTTTCGTGACCTTCCCTTTCGTTGCCCGCGAACTGATTCCGCTGATGCAGGCACAAGGCAGCGAAGAGGAAGAGGCATCCGCGGTGCTGGGCGCCAGTGGCTGGCAGATTTTTTCCCGCGTGACGCTGCCGAATATCAAATGGGGATTGCTCTACGGCGCCATCCTCTGCAACGCGCGGGCAATGGGCGAATTCGGAGCGGTATCCGTCGTCTCCGGACATATCCGCGGCAGCACCAATACCATGCCGCTGCACGTGGAAATCCTCTACAACGAATATAACTTTGCCGCCGCCTTTGCGGTGGCCTCGCTGCTGGCATTGCTGGCGCTGGTAACGCTGGTACTCAAGAGCGTCGTCGGGGCCCGGGCCGCGACGGATAGGGAACAGGACACTAAACGATGACCATTGAAGTCCGCAATCTGTCGAAGCAGTTCGGCAGCTTTTCCGCGCTGCGTGACGTCAGCCTGCAGGTTCAGACCGGTGAGTTACTTGCGCTGCTCGGACCATCGGGATCCGGCAAGACCACGCTGCTGCGGGTCATAGCGGGTCTCGAAGTGCCCGATACCGGCCAGGTGTTGTTCCAGGGTGAGGATTCCACCGACCGCCACGTGCGCGATCGCCGCGTCGGCTTCGTGTTCCAGCACTACGCGTTGTTCCGGCACATGACCATATTCGAGAACGTTGCGTTCGGCCTGCGTGTGCGCCCGAAGAACATCCGTCCCGAAGAAAGCGAAATCCGGGAACGCGTGTTGAAATTGCTCAAGCTGGTGCAACTCGACTGGCTAGCCGAACGCTATCCGCATCAGCTCTCCGGCGGCCAGCGCCAGCGCATCGCATTGGCGCGCGCCCTGGCCGTGGAACCAAAGGTGTTGCTGCTCGACGAACCTTTCGGTGCGCTGGATGCGAAGGTGCGCAAGGAACTGCGCAGTTGGCTGCGGAGGCTGCACGACGACATGCATATCACCAGTGTCTTCGTCACCCACGACCAGGAAGAGGCCCTCGAAGTGGCCGATCGCGTGGTGGTCATGAACGAAGGCCGCATAGAACAGATCGGCACGCCGGACGAAGTGTACGACCATCCGGCCGGACCTTTCGTTTACGAGTTTCTGGGGCATGTGAACCTGTTCCACGGCCGCCTGCATCGAGGCCGCGCGCTGATCGGTGACATCGAGCTCGATGCGCCGGAGCACGCCGAAGCGGAACAGCAACCTGCGGTTGCCTACGTCCGGCCGCACGACATTGAAATCGAGCGCGCGTCGAACGGGGAAACCGCGTTGCCGGTGCGCATCGTGAATGTGCTTGCGGTGGGCCCGGTGGTGCGGGTGGAACTCGTCCGCGAAGGCAGCGAGCAGACCGATCCGATCCAGGCCGAGATCAGCAGGGAGCGTTTTCGCGAATTGAAGCTCGTGGCCGGGGAGCGTGTATTCATCAGGCCGCGCCGCTTCGACCTGTTCCCCAGTCAGCTACACTAGCGACTAGTGCGGTAACCCTTTTCACCGCAGAGACGCAGAGGACGCGGAGAGAGGCAACAGGCACGACAATGGCAAAGACGAAGGCATTTTGTCCGTGCTGATACTTTCCCAAGTTTCTTGTTAGTTGCTAAGGATTCCTCTGTCCCCTCCGCGCCTCTGCGGTGAAAGCTTTTGACTTACAGATTCAGCAGACCATTGATCCAGAAACCGGCTACCGCCATCCTCCTGTTGGCCCATGGTGCCCGCGATCCATCATGGGCGGAGCCGTTTCGCCGGATCGTGGCACGGCTGGGCCGGAAGCACCCGGGCATTCGCGTAGAACTGGCGTTCCTGGAATTGATGCAGCCGGACCTCGCCTCGGCCATTGCCAGCCTGGCCGCCGGGGGCATTGGACAAATCACGGTCGTCCCGCTGTTCCTTGCCCAGGGCGGGCACCTGAAGGAAGATCTGCCCAGGTTGCTCGACGACATCCGCCGTCATCATCCGGGCCTGCGGATCGATGTGACGAGCGCGATCGGCGACTCGGAAGACCTCACCAACGCCATAGCCGACTGGGTTTTCGCCCAGCATTTATCCCGCTCCGGCTGACACAGCCTCCGTCCCGATCGATTAGAACCATGCTCCGCCGAGCCGAAAGCCGCTAGAATTCAGGCTTTTGGTCGGTCTGACATGCGAGTCTTTCGGGGCATCCCGGCGCGAGCGGACGTCCCCATCGCGCTAACCATCGGCAATTTCGACGGCGTCCACCTCGGACACCGCGCGATGATCGCGCGCCTAACGGAAGTGGCGCGCCGGCAGGGGCTGCCGGTGGCGGTAATGACGTTCGAACCCCAGCCCCAGGAGTTTTTCGCACCCGACCAGGCACCGGCGCGGCTGACCTCGCTGCACGAAAAGCTGGAAATCCTGCGCGACTGCGGGGCGGACCGGGTCTACGTCTGCCGCTTCGACTATGCGTTCGCGCAACTGGCTGCAAACGAATTCGTTTCCCGGATATTGCATGACGGCCTGGCTGTGCGCTGGCTGCTGGTTGGTGACGATTTCCGTTTTGGCGCGCGGCGCTCCGGTGATTTCACGCTGCTGAAAGCGCTGGCTTCACGGTCCGGATTCGAGGTCGAGGCGATGACCAGCGTGGTCGCGGCAGGCGAACGGGTTTCCAGTACTGCGATCCGCGGACGGCTCGAGAAAGGCGATTTGAGCGGTGCGCAGCAACTGCTCGGCCGCCCCTATTCGATCACCGGTCGGGTGGTGCATGGCGACAAACTCGGCACGAAGATCGGCTACCCGACCGCCAACGTGCAGTTGAAGCGCCCCAAGGCGCCGCTGTCCGGAATCTTTGTCGTTGAAGTGGACGGGCTGGGACCCGAGCCGCTGTCGGGCGTGGCGAGCCTCGGCGTGCGTCCCACGGTCAAGGAGCGCGGCCGCCCGACGCTGGAAGTCCACCTGTTCGAATTCGACGGGCGCATTTACGGCCGGCGCGTCGGCGTGCGCTTCCTGAAGAAGCTGCGTGACGAGCAGAAGTTCGCCGGTATCGATGCGCTGGTGGCGCAGATGGATAGAGATGCTGCCGCTGCGCGGGATTATTTCTTAACCGCAGAGGCGCAGAGGCGCAGAGATGGCGCGGAGGAAAGGCGTCAATGACTGGCGAGGAGTTCGAGCATTTGATTCGAGCATTTGAGTGGTGAAATAATCGGCGCAGCAATAGAGGTTCATCGCGTGCTGGGCCCCGGCCTGCTGGAGTCGGCCTATGAGGACTGCCTTGCATGGGAATTGACTCGTAAGGGGCTAAGGGTGACGAGGCAGACCAGCATACCGGTGCGCTACAAAGAATTGAGGATCGAAGATGGATATCGGGTCGACATGGTAATAAACGAAGCTGTAATAGTGGAATTGAAATGCGTAGATTCTTTCCAGCCAATCCATACGGCACAAGTACTCACGTACCTTAAGATGACCGGCCTAAAACTCGGCTTGCTGCTCAATTTCAAGGTCGGCGTCATGCGCAGCGGCATCAAGCGTGTCGTTAACAAACTATAGAATTTCTCTGCGCCACCTCTGCGCCTTCGCGCCTCTGCGGTTATATGAATTTCTTTAAAAATGGCTGATTACAAGAACACACTGAACCTCCCCGATACGCCTTTCCCGATGCGCGGGGATCTTGCCAAGCGCGAGCCCGGCTGGGTGCAACAGTGGCAGGAGGGGAAACTGTACGAGCGCATCCGCGAAGCATCCAAAGGAAGGCCGAAGTTCATTCTTCATGACGGGCCGCCTTATGCCAACGGCGACATCCATATCGGCCACGCCGTCAACAAGATCCTCAAGGACATCGTCGTCAAATCGAAAACGCTGGCCGGCTTCGATTCCCCCTATGTGCCCGGCTGGGATTGCCATGGCCTGCCGATCGAGCATCAGGTCGAGAAGAAGCACGGCAAGAACATTCCGGCCGCGCAATTTCGAAAACTTTGCCGTGATTTCGCGGCGGAGCAGATCGAGCGCCAGCGCAAGGATTTCATCCGCCTGGGTGTGCTCGGCGACTGGATGAATCCTTACCGCACCATGGATTTCAAGACCGAGGCCGACACCATTCGCGCGCTCGATTCGATCAGGCGCAAAGGTTTTCTGTACCAGGGCGCGAAGCCGGTGCACTGGTGTCTGGACTGCCGGTCGGCACTCGCCGAAGCCGAAGTGGAGTATGAGGACCGCACTTCACCGGCGATCGATGTCGCGTTCAGGGTGCACGATAACGCCGCGCTGGCGAAAGTGCTGCGATTCACCCACATCTACGAGCCGGTGTTCGCGGTGATCTGGACGACCACGCCGTGGACGCTGCCGGCCAACCAGGCTGTGTCGGTGCATCCGGAATTCGACTATGTTCTCGTGCATTTCTCCGCAGGATTCCTGATCCTGGCGAAGGACCTCGCCGAAAAATGCCTGCAGTCGTATCAGATCAAGGAGCGCGAGATCGTCGCCGAGTTCAAGGGCGCTGACATAGAGAATCTGAAACTCGCGCATCCCTTTTACGACCGTATCGTGCCCGTTGTGCTGGGCGATCACGTCACGCTCGATTCCGGCACAGGCCTGGTCCACACGGCACCGGCGCACGGCGTGGAGGACTTCGCGGTCGGCCTGCGCTATAAGCTGCCGGTGGAAAATCCGGTCGATGATGACGGTCGTTTCTTCCAGAAGATCCCGTTGGTCGGCGGCCTGACAGTGTGGCAGGCCAACGACGTCGTGATCCAGGCGCTCAAGGACCATGAGCGCCTGCTGCGCATCGAAAGCTACAGGCACAGCTACCCGCATTGCTGGCGTCACAAGTCGCCGCTGATTTTTCGCGCCACGTTACAGTGGTTCATTGGCATGGACCTTGATGGCAAGCGCAACCTTCGCAAGATCGCGCACGATGCAATCGAGGTGACGGCGTTCTATCCGTCATGGGGACAGGCGCGCCTGGAGGCGATGATTTCCAACCGGCCCGACTGGTGCGTATCCCGGCAACGCAACTGGGGCACGCCGATGGCCTTCTTCGTGCACAGGCAAACCGGCGAACTGCATCCGCGTACCGACGAATTGGTCGAGCAAGTCGCGCATCGTGTCGAACAGCAGGGCATCGAAGGCTGGTTCTCGCTGGAAGCGGAAGAGTTGCTGGGCGCCGACGCTGCGACCTATCGGAAAGTCCCCGACACGCTGGATGTGTGGTTCGATTCCGGCACGACCCATATGTCGGTATTGGCACGTCGCGATGAACTGGCCAAGCCGGCCGATCTGTATCTCGAGGGTTCCGACCAGCATCGTGGCTGGTTCCAGTCTTCATTGCTGACGGGGTGTGCGATTGACGGACAGGCACCGTTCAAGGGATTGCTGACGCACGGCTTCGTCGTCGACGGCCAGGGCCGCAAGATGTCGAAATCGCTCGGCAACGTCATCGCGCCGCAGAAAGTCATGGATACGCTTGGAGCCGATGCCTTGCGCCTGTGGATTGCCTCGACTGACTATTCCGGCGAATTGTCCCTGTCCGACGAAATCCTGAAGCGCGTTGTCGAAGCCTACCGGCGCATTCGCAATACGCTGCGATTCCTGCTTGCGAACCTCGACGACTTCGACCCGAAGGCGCACGAATTGCCGGTCGCGGAATGGGTCGAGATCGACCGTTATGCGCTGCAGATGGCCGAGCGGCTGCAGCGGCAGGTGCTCAAGGACTACGACGCATTCGAGTTTCACTACGTCGTTCAAAAAATTCAGGCCTTCTGCTCGGAAGACCTCGGCGGGTTTTACCTGGACATCCTCAAGGACCGGCTCTATACGTCGGCGAAGGATTCGAGGGCGCGACGCTCCGCGCAAAGCGCGCTCTACCACATCACGCACAGCCTGCTGCGTCTGATCGCGCCCGTGCTGTCATTCACGGCGGATGAGGCCTGGCCGATATTTACGCGTAACGAGACGGACAGCGTGTTGCTGCACACCTGGCACGAGTTTCCGGGTGCGGGCGGTGATCTGTGCGAGCGCTGGGATGAAATTCGGGTGGCGCGCTCGGAGGTCCAGAGGGAACTCGAGGCGCTCAGGGCGGCCGGAAGAATCGGGTCCGCGCTGCAGGCGGAAGTCGAAATTCATGCCGCTGGCGATCGGTATCCACTGCTGAGTTCGCTTGGTAACGATCTGCGTTTCGTTTTCAATACATCCCAGGCGAAAGTTGCGCATGGGGTCGACGAAATCATAGTGCGTCCGAGCGAACACAAGAAATGCGAGCGCTGCTGGCACTACCGCGCGGACGTCGGTTCGGATCCGGCTCATCCGGACATCTGCGGCCGCTGCACGGAAAATCTTTACGGAGCAGGCGAGCCGCGCGTCCATGCGTAGCCCGGGCGCCTGGCTTGGCTTGAGCGCGTTGCTCGTGGCGCTCGACCAGATTACGAAACTGGTCATCCAGCACGCGCTGGTTCCGGGACAATCGATCGACGTGCTGCCGCCGGTGCTTTCGCTGGTGCTGGCTTACAACCCGGGTGCTGCATTCAGTTTCCTCGCGTCAGGTTCCGGTTGGCAGCGTTACTTCTTCCTGGCCATTGCGCTGGTCGCATCGGCGCTGATCATCTACATGATGATCAAACATAAGTCGGATCGCTTCCTTTGTTTTGCGCTTGCACTGGTCCTTGGCGGTGCCGTGGGCAATCTCATCGATCGCGTGGTCACCGGCGCGGTGGTGGATTTCGTGCTGGTGCGCTGGCCCGGCGGC
>JANXPQ010000466.1 GCA_025357235.1 Betaproteobacteria bacterium | reverse complement strand
CGTCGAAGCCCTGCCATCCGGAACCATCCAGGAAGGCGCACGCACTATGAACCGGGCCGCGGACCTGGGAAAAAGCCTCGAGCAGCAGAAACAGGATCGCGACAAGGAAGCGGAAACGCAGAACAAGTAATCCGGGAATTCTCATGGCCAGGATCGAATCCGTCGAGGCACTGCGCAAGCTGATCGGCCATCCGAGCGAGATGGTGCCGCACAAGATCCATCGCGAATTGAATGCACGCGCCATCGAGTTCATCGGCAGATCGCCGATGCTGATGCTGTCCACGACGGATGCCGGAGGACATGCGACCGTCTCGCCGAAAGGTGACCCCGCCGGATTCGCGCACGTCGAGGACAGCCGCACGCTGCTCATCCCCGAGCGCAAGGGCAACAAGCTGATTTTTTCGCTCACCAACATCCTCGCCAATCCGGGTGTCGGACTGGTGTTCCTGGTTCCCGGCACTTGCGAAACACTGCGGGTCCAGGGCGAAGCGGAACTGCTCGACGATACGCAGTTGTGCGCAAAAGTCCCGGCGCGCGGCAGCAAGGCGTTGCTGGTCATCCGCGTTCGCGTCACCGAATGCTACTTCCATTGCGCCAAGGCTTTCCTGCGCAGCGAGTTGTGGAAGCCGGAAACCTGGCCGGAACAAATGATCATTTCCTTCGGCGAAGAAATCGCCGAGAGCGGCGGGATCGACACCGCATCGATCAGGGAATTCGATCAGGCCGTCGCCGGCCGCTACAAAACCGACCTGTGATAGGGAGAGATTCATGAAATCGCTGAGTGTGTTGGGTTTCGCTACCTTGCTCCTTATGCCTGCGCTTGCTTCAGCGGAAGACGTCTGGACCAAAAACGACGGCTACCTCAAGAGTGCCATCAACGACTGCAGCGCCGCAGACGCCGACCGCTCGGTCTGCCGCAACTTCACCGGAGAAGCCCTGAACCGGTTGTTCGGCATCGATGAATTCTGCGTCCCGTCGCGCTGCATGAAGGCCGTGGAGATCGAATGGAAGATCCGCAAACACCCTGACAAATGGGGTTCGTTGGGCACGGCCAACGATCAGGCGGTGCTCGACAAGGCGCGCGAACTCGCGGGGACCAGGGCGGTGCTCGCCGTGCTCAACGAGGGGGATCGGGGCCAGGTCGCGATCGTCATGCCCGGCGCCGCGGTCCCGTCCGCCACGTGGGGATTGAAAGTCCCGATCTGCGTCGGCGCGCGAGTCGATCGTCCGGAGGCATCGGTCTATGCCAAGAGCCTGACCTGGCTGTTCGCCAATCCCGCCAAAGTCACGATTTACGTCAGGCTGTAAAGCAGCGCCTGATTTTTTGCAGCGTTCGCCTTATGGACTCGGCGCGCACCTGAACACCGCGGGACACAGGGAATGCCTGACGGTGCTTCCCGGCTCCGATCTGCACAAAATCTGCAAAGATCTAGGACATCAGCCTGAAGCGCCGGCGCAGCGTGAATTCGGCGCCAGCACGAGGTTGCGCGAACACACCGACGTCCACGGCAGCGGGCGGCTCGGCCAGCGCGGGCGCAAACCACTCTTCGATCCAGGGCCGCAGGCGTTGCGCCTGCATCGGATCGAGCCGCTCGCTGATCGTCATGTGAAAACGAAATTCTTCGAGCACGTACGGATATCCCCATTGTTCCAGCAATTCCTGCTGGCGCGCACTCAGGCCCGATGAAAGCCGGCGCGTCCGCTCGGCGGACTCGATCGGTGCGCGCACGTCATCCAGCCTGGTGACGAACTGTTCCGCCAGCCCATCGAGCGCGGTGCTGTCGCCTGCGGGGCGCAACGCAAGGAAACCATTCAACCGGTCCACCTGCAGTGCCGGCATGGTGAGAGCCGGCAGCGAACCGGCAAGATGCTGGACCTTGTCCAGCAATTCTTCCTCGTCCACGCCTGGGGCAAGCCGGAATGGTGCTTTCAGTGTTCCGTGAAAACCATAGTGTCCGGGCGAACGTGTCAGCGCGCGGATTTCATCGGCCGCAAAACCCGGCACCGCCGGTTGGGCATGCACCGAGCCGGTTTCGGGATCCCTTCCCAACCAGCGGCAGCCGCGATCCCAGAGCGCAGAATCGGCGGGCGGCACAAGATAGATCGCAAAACGCGCGGGCATTGGCATCCGTTGCAAAAAACGCTGGGGTATCATACGACGTCCCGAAAACAAGAAGCCACCGATAGTTCCCCGTGAATCGACAACTGGTCACCAATGCGCGGATCGTCACCGCGACCGAATCCTTCACCGGCAGCATCCAGGTCGAAAACGGAAAGTTCAGCCGGGTCGATTCCGGCCTGACCTCGGCGCCGGGTGCCGAAGACTGGGAAGGCGACTATCTCATTGCCGGATTGGTCGAATTGCACACCGACAACCTGGAGAAGCATCTCGAGCCGCGTCCCGGCGTGCGCTGGCCGGCGATCTCCGCCTTGCTGACTCACGATGCGCAGATTGCCACTGCCGGCATCACGACGGTGCTCGATTCGATGGGGGTGGGCGATTTCGACGAACGCTCCATCCGCGCCAGCGGTCTGCATGCGGCAACCGAAGCATTGAATCACGCGCGCAGCAACGGGTTGTTGCGTGCCGAGCATCTCCTGCACATGCGCTGCGAGATCGCGTGCGACAATGTGGTCGAAGTCGTGGCGCCCTTTCTGGACGATCCGACGGTGAGGTTGGTGTCCCTGATGGATCACACGCCCGGGCAACGCCAGTGGATGAACGTCGAGAAATTCCGCACCTACACGCAACGCAACCAGAAATGGAGCGACGAATACCTCGCCCAGGTGGTCGCGGAGCGCATGGACATGCAGGCGCGCAACTCCGACCGGAACCGATTGCGTTTGCTCGAATTGTGCCGCGATCGCGCCCTGCCGATGGCCAGCCACGACGACACAGTGCCGGAGCATATCGACGAAGCGGTGGCAGCCGGATTCCGGATTTCGGAATTCCCGACGACTGAAGGCGCGGCACGTGCCGCGCGCAAGCACGGGCTGGGCATCGTGATGGGAGCGCCGAACCTGATTCGCGGCGGATCGCACTCCGGAAACGTCTCGGCACTCGATCTGGCCCGTGCCGACCTTATCGACGTCCTCTCTTCGGATTACGTTCCGCACAGCCTGCTTCATGCGGCATTCCTGCTGCGCGACCAGGCCGGATGGCCGCTGGCCAAGGCCGTCGCGACGGCCACGCTGAATCCGGCGCACCTGGTCGGACTGGATGATCGCGGCGAAATTGCCGTGGGAAAACGTGCGGACTTCGTGCGCGTGCGCGAATCGCTCGGCGTGCCCGTGCCGATGGAAACCCGCCGGGAGGGCAAGCGCATCGCCTGAATTCGCAGCAACCTGCTTCGATAGACAACAATAATGGGAGGAGAAATCAACGATGCAAACCGCCCACGCGCGGGTGCGAATCTGGCTGTGTGCCCTGGTTCTTCTGCTCCTGATGCCCCTGCAGGGTTTCGCGGAATCGCTCACGATCGGCCTCATCCCTTCCGAAGACCCGCGCACCATGTCGACCGAGTACAAACCGCTGGTCGATTACCTGTCCAATGCGCTGGGAATGGAAGTCCGGTCTTTCGTCGCCACGGACTACAACGGCGTGATCGAAGCGCTGCGTTCGAAAAAACTCGATGTGGCCATGCTCGGGCCGTTCTCCTATGTGCTGGCTGCCGCGGTTGCCGACGTCGAGGCCTTCGGGATACCGGCGACCGGAAAAGCCGGCGTTTCCTACCATGCGGTCATCATTGCCCGGAAGGACCACGGCTTCAAAACGCTCGCTGACCTGAAGGGGCGCAATTTCGCATTTGTCGACCCGAGTTCGACCTCGGGGCACCTGTTTCCGAAAGCCGCATTGGTCAAACTGGGTTACGACCCCGACGCGTTTTTCGGTCGCGTGCTTTTTTCCGGCGGACACGATGCCAGCGCGCTCAGCGTGCAGAACGGCAAGGTCGACGCCGCGGCCGTGGCCGACGCCTTGCTCGAAGCGGCGTACGCACGCGGCGTGGTGAACCGGGAGGAGATTCAGGTGCTGTGGACGTCGGAGCCGATTCCGACCGTGCCTTACGCGATGCGCAAGGACCTTCCGGAAGACCTGCGCAGACGCGTGCGCGCCGCCTTTTTCGCCATTCACGATCTGCCGATCGGCAGCCACGCGACCATAGTGCGGGTCGATCCGATCGACGATTCCGCCTACGACGGCGTACGCGAAACCGCCAAGGTCCTCAAGCTCGATCTCAAGAAACTCAAATGATCGAAGTCCGGGGGACTGTCGAAGGACACGGACCGATGCCCCCGGCGCGAACCGTGCTCGTCATCCCGGGTTAACCGGAGATCGCGACTTCCGTGCGGCCGTCGAGCGCCGCATCCAGCGTGTGCCAGCCGAGCAGCGCGCAATTCACCCGCGAAGGAAATTCGCGAATCAGCTCGAGCATCGGCATCTGGCCGGAATCGGCGTGCAATGAGGCGGCGAGCGGATCGCGCAGCAACTTCTCGAAACTCCGGTACAGCGTTTTCGCCTCCTGCACCGTCCTGCCTTTCACCGTTTCGGTCATGATCGACGCGGACGCCATCGAGATGCCGCAGCACTCGCACTGGAATGCAGCCTCGACGACACGACCCCCTTCGACTCTTGCATAGACATCGAACGTATCGCCGCACAACGGATTGATGCCGTGTGCCCTGAGATTGGCGGAAGGCAGCGCGTGGAAATTGCGCGCGTTCTTGATGTGATCGAGGATCACATCGCTATACAGGCTCTTCGTTTCAGACACCGGCGGCCCGTTCGGGAATGAGTTTGGTCGTGACTGTGTGACTATCGTAACTCCATGACTGCCGTATTGTGCTTACGAGTCACGGTATTCACGGCTTTTCACGCGGCGCGCAAGCGCCCATAGCGCTTCACGCGCAAATCCGCCTGCGCCTTGTGGCCGGCGAAGCCTTCGACCGCGCACAGGCGAGAGCAGTATTCGCCGATCATCGCCGACGCCTCGGGTTTCACGCGCTGATAGGTGCAGGTCTTGATGAATTTGCCGACCCACAATCCGCCGGTGTAGCGCGCCGCCTTGCGCGTGGGCAACGTGTGATTGGTACCGATCACCTTGTCGCCATAGGAAACGTTGGTTTCCGGGCCGAGGAACAGCGCGCCGTAGTTGGTCATGTTGCGCAGGAAGTAGTCCGGCTCCTTGGTCATCACCTGCACGTGCTCGGACGCGATGCGATCGGCTTCCCTGACCATTTCCGGATAGTCCTTGCACAGGATCACCTGGCCATAATCCTTCCAGGCCTG
>JANXPQ010000459.1 GCA_025357235.1 Betaproteobacteria bacterium | reverse complement strand
ACTTTCGGCCGCCTTTCGCGGCCTGCGGCGCTAGGCCGACTTCTTTTCCGCGGTCCGCGACTCGAGACGGGAGGAAAGGTCGGCGAGGTTGTGCAACGAGAGCAGGTGCATATAGATCAGGGCCAGGTGGCCGCTGCGCAGCAGGGCGCCCGCCTCCTTCTCGTCCAGCTTGCCGAGGCGCTGCTCGTCCACGACGAAGAACCCTTCCAGGTTGTACTTGGAGCCATCCTGGTGCTGGACATTGAGCGCGCGCGGGATGAGCAGGTCGAGGCGTTGCACTTGCGCGACGAAATCCTGGGTTCGCCCCGCGTCGATCCGGTAGGCGTTGAGGAATTCGATGGCGCGCTTCAGGCCCGGGCCTTCGCTGCCGTCCTCGCCGAACATCGGCTCGCCGACTTCGGTATTGAAGCCCGGGTAGGCCGCGTCGATGCCCACCGTGAAGTCATTGGGTTTGTCGGTATCGATCAGCACGAATGGATAGCGGCGAATGAACGCCGGGATGTAGTTGCCCGTCCAGCGCCCGTCCGCTTCGATGAACAGGTTCTGGTCGCGCTGCAGGCCCAGGAGCGCGATCGGCGTGGGCTGCTTGCGCGGATCGGGGACGAAAAGGATAGGCAGTTGCCGGGCCGCGGCCGCAAATTCATTGACGGTCAGCGGCACGGAATTGATCGCTGCCGCGTAGGCGAACGAAGGCACGCTACGGACCTTCAGGTTCTTGTGGGCTTCGCGGTTGAGCGCGACCGGCTTGTGATAGAAAAGAAGCGTGGGCATGGCAGACCTTTCAGGTTTGGAAGCAGGCTTGGTTTCAGGTGGGCTCGGCCGGGGCGGTGACCCGCCACCCGGTTTCGATTGCGGCTGTTTCGATTCCACGGGTTTCGATTGCACTCATTTCGATGGTGCGGCCACCGGTTGTACCGGGCTTGTGTGACCGGATTTCGACTGGCCCGGTTTTGCCTGACCGGATTTTGCCAGACCCTGTTTCGATTTAGCCGGCGGCGCAGCCCGGGATTTGGCTGTGGGCTTTTTCTTTGCCATGGTTCTGGGCATGCCTTATGGGAAGACGGCAAGTTTACCCATTCTGGATGGGGCCGGGAATGCCGGGAAGGCCGCAAAGGCCGTGACTATCGTGACAGTCGGATAGCCCAAATGCACGGCGTTCCAAAGATGCCGGTCTTTGACCGGTCGAGTACCAGAATTGGCGCCCCTACGGGTTCACGACAGTCACGATAGTCACGCCGTCACGGCCCTTCTCACATTCCTCTTCGGAATGAATGTTATGTCAGAGCGGCGCTGATTGCCCTCCAGCGTCTGCACTTACCATGCTGCACCACGGAAGAGGCGGTGATTGGTGAGGAAAGGCCGTGATTGGTGATTAGTGATTAGTGGGAAGGCCCTAAAAGCAGTTGAACTAAACCGCTTACGCGGTGGTGGGTCTTGTATTTCCGTCTGTGGTTTTTCTCCAAAGTTGTCTCTGATCCGGCGCGGTTGTTTAAGAGCCGAGGTTGAGCAGTTGCGCTTCGTGCGCTTGTGTCAGGCTGTTTTTGGGAATGTTCCCGACGCCGACACAGGAGACGCTCATGAGTGCATTGCGCCAGCAGATGCAAGCCGACATGGTGCTGCGCGGATTAGCCTACCGCACGCAGCAGACGTACATCGAATCGGTGGCGAAGTTCGCGAAGTTCTACGGCCGCTCGCCTGATCAGATCACACAGGAGGAAGCCCAGCGCTACCTGCTGCACTTGCTCGAAGAGCGCAAGCTCGCGCACAGCAGTTGCAACGTGGTGTGCAGCGCGCTGCAGTTTCTGTACGGCGTGACCCTCAAGCGCCGGGAGGCCGAATTCGATCTGCCGCGACCCAGAGTGGCGCAGCGCCTGCCGCAGATTCTCTCGCGCGAGGAGGTCGCGGCAATCTTCGAGCACACGGCGAACCTGAAGCACCGGGCGTTTCTGCTGACCACCTACGCCGCCGGCCTGCGATTGCTGGAGAGCTGCCACCTGAAGGTGGCCGATCTTGATTCCGATCGCATGACCATCCGGGTGGAACAAGGCAAGGGTGCCAAGGACCGCTACACGCTGCTCTCGCCCTTACTGCTCAAGGAATTGCGCCGGTACTGGATCGCGCATCGCCCGCAGTTGTGGCTGTTTCCGAGCCCGCGCAATGCGCGCTTGCCGATGCTGCCCAAGAGCGCACAACGCATCTTCTACGCCGCCAAGGATCGCGCCGGCATCACCAAGCAGTGCGGCATTCATGGGCTGCGCCATGCATTCGCCACTCACCTGCTAGAAGCGGGCACCGATGTGCACACCATCCAGCGCCTGATGGGGCATGGCAGCCTTTCCACCACCGCGCGCTACTTCCACCTCGCGCAGAAGCACCTGTCGGGCAGCGGCTCGACTTCCGACCTGCTCGCACGCCCCGAGCCATCGCGCCGGTAGCCCACGGTGCACGCGCATCCGCAGCGCGCGGATGCGGCAAGGGGCAAGGTAGCTCTCGCGCAGGTCTTCGCGCGCCACGGCGCGGCGTTTCGCTCTGTGAACCGGCTCGTGCCGGTGCAGCTGCGGGCGATGCGCGCGATTCAAGCGTGCCGCACCGAGGCACTCGGCGGACACATCGAGCGCTGCGAGGCGTGCGGGCGACTTCGCTACCACTACCACTCCTGCCGCAACCGCCATTGCCCACAGTGCCAGACGCTCGCCAAGGAGCGCTGGCTCGAGAGCCGGCGCGCTGAACTGCTGCCCGTGCCGTACTTCCATCTGGTGTTCACGCTGCCCCATGCGCTCAATGCCCTGGCACAGGGCAACCCCCGTGCAATCTATGCCCTGCTGTTCGCCTCGGTGTCGGCCACGCTCATCGAGTTCGGCGAGAATCCGCGCTGGCTGGGCGGGGACATCGCCGCAACACTGGTGCTGCATACCTGGGGCCAGACACTCTCACAACATCTGCACCTGCACTGTCTCATCGCCGCCGGCGCGCTCGGAGCAAACAACAAGTGGATTCGCCCACGACGGGGGTTTCTCTTCCCCGTCAAGGCGCTCTCGCCGGTGTTTCGCGGCAAGTTCCTCGCGGGGTTGAAACGTGCCTTCGACGCCGGTCGCCTCCGGCTCGATGGGTCCACCCTTGCCCTGAGCGAGCCCGAGCGGCGCAGTGAATTCTTCGCACGGCTGCGCGAGAAACCCTGGGTGGTCTTCGCCAAGCAACCCTTCGCCGGCCCTGAGCAAGTGCTCGACTACCTCGGCCGCTATACCCACCGCGTGGCCATCTCCAACCACCGCCTGGTGAGCGTGACCGACACCGCCGTGCGCTTTCGCTACAAGGACTACGCGCACGCTAACGCCCGCAAGGTGCTCGCATTGCAACCGGCCGAGTTCATCCGCCGCTTCCTTTTGCATATCCTTCCCTCGGGCTTCATGCGCATTCGCCACTACGGCCTGCTCGCCAACCGCGCCAAGCGCGACAAGCTCGCCGCCGCACGCGCCGCGCTCGATCATCGGCCGGCGGCGCAACCGCGCCAGCCCGAGTCGGTCGAGGCGTTCTGGCTGCGCGTAGCCCACCTCGATATCCATCAGTGCGCCCACTGCAAAGTCGGGCGCATGGTGGTGATCAGTGCGATCTTGCCAGCGGCCGCGCGGGCACCGCCCTTGCCACGCTCATCATGAGTAGGCTGCTTCTTCGTCATGCCCCGATGCGTCAGCCCCGCCTCCCGCAGCGGCCGCACTTGCGCCCACTCTGGCCGTTGACCCTCGAGGAGGCCTCTGTCATAGTCATTTCGTCCACCGGGAAACCCATGCACCCCCGCGACGATGCCCATGCGCCTTCGCAATTCATCGACCCACGCACCGCAGCGCACGCTTCGTATGGCCCGCTTCGTTACAAATTCCAAAGTACTGCGCCCTGATTACAGCGGTTCAGTCCAACCGATTTTATCCACCATGCTTTCGCATGACGGATAAAATCCTATTCGTTGAGTTTCAACCAATCACCAATCACCAATTACTAGTCACCAGTTACCAGTCATCCGCGAAGCGCTCGCCAGTCACTCGCGCCCTCGCGAAGCTCGGGGCGCTGGCGCGAACGCGCCGATGACCGCGCCAACCAGTTGCCGGGCGAAGCCGGCATCGAGTTTGGCGTGTTGCACGAGCAGGCGGAACCAGACCGGGCCGAATAGCATGTCGGTCATGAGTTCGAGGTCGGCGTTTTTGGCGATCTCGCCGCGCTTTACCCCGCGCTCCAGGATTACCCGGGTGGCGGCGCGGCGCTTGAAGATGAAAGCTTCGCGCAGGATCTTGTTGAAGTCGGGATCGAGCACGGCGTCGGCCATGAGGCCGCGCATGATCGCACCATAGTCCCGGGACAGGCGCTTGAAGCCGGCGGCGATGAAGGCTTCGAGGTCCTCGCGCAGGGAGCCACGATCGGGGGTCGGCACCAGGTCGGCGGCATAGTTGGCGAAGGCTTCGAGGATGAGCTCGGCGCGCGAACCCCACCATCTGTAGATGGTCTGCTTGCCGACGCCGGCGTGGCGTGCCACGCCTTCGATGGTAACGGCGTTGTAGCCCTCCTTCTGCATGAGCTGCAGCACGGAGTCGAGGATGGCACCGTGGCATTGCGTACTGCGCGGCCTGCCGCGCAGGGACTTGGCGTCGTCGTCGGGTATCTCAGTCGTGGCGGCCTTGGCCATATACAGGTTTTCCCGGGGGTCGTTTGTAACGTAGTGTATTTTACAAAACGGTCCGTCTCGTTTTAAGATGAATTTCTGAACCGTAGCGTCTCGTAACGAAGCGCCATCATATCACCCGATTTTCCGCCGCCGCGGGCGCGAATGCCCCCGGCGGCGAAACCAGTTCATAAGGCGTCCCAACCATGTGGATAGTCGTCCTCGCCCTGCGCCGCCCCTACACCTTCATAGTGATGGCGCTTCTCATCCTGATCCTCGGCATCGTCGCCATCAAGAACATGGCGACGGACATTTTTCCGAAGATCAAGATCCCGGTGGTCAGCATCATCTGGCAATACAGCGGCCTGCCGCCGGCGCAGTTCGAGAAGTACATCACGACGTTCAGCGAATTCACGATTTCCTCCGCCGTCAACGACGTCAAGTCGATCGAGTCGCAGACGGTCAATGGCGCGGCGCTGATCAAGATCTTCTTCCAGCCGGGTGTCGACATCGCCAACGCCGTGGCCCAGGCCACCGCCATATCGCAAACCATCCTGCGCCGCATGCCGCCGGGCACGATCCCGCCGCTGATCCTGCAGTACGACGCCTCCAGCGTGCCGATCATCCAGTTGCTGCTGGCGAGCAACAAGCTCTCCGAAGCGCAGCTCTACGACTTCGGTCTGTATCGCGTGCGCCAGGCCATCGCCCCGGTCAGGGGTTCGCGCCTGCCGTTGCCGTTCGGCGGCAAGCCGCGCCAGATCATGGTGGACCTCGATCCGCAAGCCCTGAGCGCCCGCGGCCTCAATCCAATGGACGTCACCA
>JANXPQ010000549.1 GCA_025357235.1 Betaproteobacteria bacterium | reverse complement strand
GCCATCGTGTAGTTGGCATCGTAAACCGGCTTGGGAAGTTTGACTTCGACGGGAATGGTGCGAATGTCGGTGATGCGCATGAGTTGAAAATCCCTTTTCTGATTTTTATTCGTCAAACATTTTTATTAATGCAAGAATTTTTTTGTAATGCAATTTTTCAAAACGCGATTGCTGAAAAATTGAGCAGCACTAACGAGACGACAGGCAGCGATACGCATGCGCGCAAAATGCCGCGCGCAATCCACAAGGTTATCCACAGAAATTGTGGATATCGCTGCACGAAAAAAATTATCGGCCGCAAACAAATCGTCGTTGATGAGCGACAAATTAGTTTTTGCGGCAGAAGTGCACCGATTGAAAGCCGAGCCAGCTCCAGGTCGTTGCTCGTTGCGGATCGTCGCCTTCGATGCTCCAGGACTGCGGACCGAAAAAAGGCCCAAGGATCATGTGTTCACCTGCGCCGCAGTTCTTGCCGCCTTCGTGTTCGTGCAGTTGCGCGGCCTCGAGCGCCTTCTCGCGGCGCGACTCCCACGCTTTGCGATAAGCTTCGGTCGCGTCCTCGACAGCGTGCTCGCCGATGCCGTTGCCGACGACGAGTTCATGGAAAAATTTTGCAGTAGGCGGACATGCAAGTGCGTCTTCGATCGGCGAAGTCGCAGATTTCTTTTTCTTCCCGCGCTTCTTGCCTTTTCCGTCCGCGTCGGTCTTCTTGATGCTCTTTTTGCCCACGACGATTCTCCAATTGGAGTTACGAAGGAGTGGATGCTAACTTGTCCTTGGTGAGGCGAGTGTATACATGGATTCGGTTGCAATCGCTAGCGCGCGCTCA
Organism: Betaproteobacteria bacterium; assembly: GCA_025357235.1. Lineage (GTDB taxonomy): Bacteria > Pseudomonadota > Gammaproteobacteria > Burkholderiales > JACQAP01 > JACQAP01. The sequence goes on along the minus strand of JANXPQ010000549.1, from coordinate 14,319 downwards.
CACATCGACACAGCTTTGTCCAGCTTGAACATAGGTCACGGAGATTCCCGCACCATGCCTCAATTTGCCGCCAACCTGCATTACCTGTTCAGTGAAGTGCCTTTTCTCGATCGCTTCGAAGCGGCGGCTGCGGCCGGGTTCAAAGCGGTCGAATTCCAGGTGCCTTACGACTATCCGGCCGCCGAGTTGTCGGCGCGATTGCGTTCCAATGCGCTGAAAATGGTGTTGTTCGATGCGCCGATGGGCGATTGGGGACGCGGAGACCGCGGGCTCGCCGCGGTGCCGGGGCGGGAACGTGAATTTCACGACAGCCTGGCGAAGGTGATCGAATACGGCAACGCGCTGGAGTGCGAGACCGTGCATCTGATGGCCGGTGTGGTCGGTCCGGGTGAAGACTACAAGGCGGCCGGGCGCACTTATGTATCGAACCTCCGCCACGCTGCTTCGATGCTCGCGGGTCACGGCATCGCCGGCGTCATCGAGCCTATCAACAAGAAAATGGGCATCGTGCAGAACGGGCCGAGCTACACGACCCAGGGCATGCACGGGTATTTCCTGAACCACACCGACCAGGCACGGCGCATCCTCGAAGAGGTCGGCAGCTCCAACCTGCTCCTGCATCTGGACTTCTATCACATGCAAATGCTCGAAGGGCATCTCGCCGAGACCATCCGGGAAAACATCGGACTGCTGCGGCATGTGCAGATAGCCGGGGTTCCCGGCCGCCATGAACCGACGGTCGGCGAAATCAACTATCCCTATTTATTCGACCTGCTGGACGAGTTGGGCTACGACGGATGGGTCGGCTGCGAATATCGGCCGCAGGGCGACACCTGGCTCGGGCTTTCGTGGGCTGCAAAATATGGCATCAAGCGTTCACGGCCCGCTTCATCAAAGTAAGTACTGACAGGCTACCGCTCTCACGGCAAAAAAAAGAGGGGCGCTTGCGCGCCCCTCTTAACCACGTAATTCATCAAGAGGAGGAGAGAAGTTACGTGGGGGAGGACCGTTTTTCCTCACCGCCCGAAACTTTCCCGGAGTTTTGAGCGGGTACCTGAATCCCTGATCCGACTTCGGTTAGGGGAGGTAAGGGAAGCGGCTGGCGTCCTTCGCAGACAGATCCAGCAAACGCCCTTCGATGCTTTGTTGCGCCTTGACTACCGGTGCCGCAGGCGCGGGACCATCGAATTCATACAGGCGGAGCAGCGATTCGAATAGCGATTTCATGTTTATCTCCAGTTAATGCATAAATGACAGTTCGCACTTTATGCTTATGCCCGTAAAACCACTAGACTCGAAAAACGAATAGGATTTATGCAAATAAAGTGCTAACTTGTCGTTCGTATGGACAGGTTATACCAAATGCGCCTTTTTGTCCGGGTCGTGGAGACTGGCAGTTTCTCGGCCGTGGCCCGCGAACTGGGCACGATCCAGCCCACGATAAGCAAGCAACTCTCTGCTTTGGAAGAACATTTGGGTGTTCGGCTGCTCAATCGCACGACCCGCCAGTTGAGTACGACGGAGGCTGGCCGCAAGTACTACGACCGCTGCCGTCATATCCTTGATGAAATCACCGATCTGGAAGGCAGCCTGACCGAGCTTCAAAACAGCCCGACCGGCCTGTTACGGGTGAATGCGCCGGTTGCGTTTGGGCAACTCTATATGTTGCCGCTGGTATTCCGTTTCCGGCGGCTCTATCCCGGCCTCGCGATCGACCTGACCTTGAACGACCGGTACGTGGATCTCGTGCAGGAAGGCATCGACGTCGCCATCCGCTTCGGGGAGTTGTCCGATTCCCAGGTTGTTGCCAGGAGCGTGGGCAGGGTGATGCGGGTTTGCGTGGCCAGTCCGGCCTACCTGCGCGCGCGCGGCATTCCGCGGTCGCCGGAAGACCTCTTGTCCCACAACTGCATTACCTATAACTATCTGTTCACCAACGAATGGCAGTTCGGAAGTCCGAAAGGCCAGACCACGCTGCGCGTGACCGGCGATTTTCGCGCCAACAGCGCGCTGACCATCCGCTCGGCCGCGCTGGAAGGCATCGGTATCGCCAACATGCCCAGCGTTTTCGTGCAGCAGGACCTCGACAACGGCAGCCTGGTCAGAGTGCTGGCCGAATACGCGCCACCGCCGGTGGAAATCCATGCGATCTATCCCTCCGCACGCTTTGTCGCGGGCAAAGTCAGATCGTTCCTCGACTTCGTGCGCGATGAATTCCTCCAGATCCCGGCGTTGCAGGTTCCGGTCGATAAACCGAAGCGGGTGCCGCGCATACGCGCGAAAGTGGCGGGCTGATCGGCGCACGGCTTAGAATACGCGCCGTGCGGTGCGCCGCACCCGCGTATCGATCCGGGTTGCCGGCGCGTCGTTCGCGTTCGCATCCGTTGAAATAAAACAGTTTTCTTGTCCGGCCGCACCGCGGCGCGGCATGTCCTGAAGGAACGCATGGCAAAGAAACCCAACGCCTACACTGCAGAGGACATCGAGATCCTCGAGGATCTGTCCCCGATCCTGCATCGACCCGGGATGTATACCGACCCGGTGAACCCGAATCACGCGCTGGTCGAAATCATCGACAACGCCGCGGACGAAGGCCTCGCGGGCTTCGCGAAAAATGTCGAAGTCGTGCTCTTTGAGGACGGTTCGGCGCAAGTCGGCGACGACGGCCGCGGCATTCCGGTGGATATCCACCCGAAGAAGAAGGTGCCGGCCGTGCAGGTCATATTCACCACGCTGCATTCCGGCGGCAAATTCCGCAAGACCGACAAGGATGCCGCGTACCGCATCGCGGGCGGGCTGCATGGCGTGGGTGTGTGCGTGCCCAACGCGCTGTCGACGCGCCTCGAAGTCGAAGTCAAACGCGACGGCGAAAAAAACCGCATCGTGTTCGCCGACAACGGCAAGGTCAAAGAGGGGCTCAAGAAAATCGGCGCGATCGGCCCGCGCGATAGCGGGACGCGCGTGCGCTTCTGGCCGGATCCGAAATATTTCGACTCGCCCAAAATCGTCGTCGCGGACATTGCCGCGCTGCTGCGTGCCAAGGCCATGCTGCTGCCCGGCGTGAAGTTCTCGCTGGGCATCGAGAAGAACAAGAAATTCGAAATCCAGACCTGGCATTTTCCGGAAGGCATCAAGGGCTACTTCGCCTCCGCGATGGAGGGCCAGGAGCCGGTGGCCGACACTTTTCTCGGCGAGCGTTACGTCGCCGCGCAATCCGAATCCGACAATTTCGCCGAAGGCGAAGGCGCGATGTGGGCCATCGCCTGGACTCCGGACGGCGAACTGGTCACCGAGTCCTACGTCAACATGATTCCCACCCGCGTCGGAGGCACGCACGTCGCCGGATTGCGCGAAGGCGTCTACAACGCCATCAAGAATTTCATCGACCTGCACGCGATGGGCCAGCGCGGACTGAAAGTCGTGCCCGAGGATGTGTGGTCCCGCACTTCGTACGTGCTCTCGGTAAAAATGCTCGACCCGCAATTCAAGGGACAGGTGAAGAACGAGCTGATCTCGCGCGACGCGGTCAAGCTCACTGCGCAGATGGTGCGCGATCCCTTCGAGCTCTGGCTGAATCAGCACGTGGATGAAGGCAAGCGTATCGCCGAACTTGTCATCAGCCAGGCGAACGCACGCACGCGCGCCGCGCAAAAAGTCGAGCGGCGCAAACAATCCGGTGTGGCCGTACTGCCGGGCAAGCTCACCGACTGCGCGTCCGAAGATCCGGACCGCAACGAGTTGTTCATCGTCGAAGGCGATTCCGCCGGCGGCTCGGCGAAGCAGGCGCGCGACAAGGAATTCCAGGCGGTGCTGCCGCTCAAGGGCAAACCGAAGAACACCTGGCAGGACAGCGCGGATACGCTCTACGCAAACAAAGAGATTGAAGCCATTGCGCTGGCCATCGGCGTGGATCATCACAAGGCCGGCGACAATCCGGACCTTTCCGGGTTGCGCTACCGCAAAGTCATCATCCTTGCCGATGCGGACGTCGACGGCGCGCACATCCAGGTCTTGCTGCTGACGCTATTCTTCAAACACTTCCCGAAGCTGATCGACAACGGCAATGTATATGTCGCGCAGCCGCCGCTGTTCCGCATCGATGTGTCTTCGCAGGGCAAAGGCAAACCTGCGCGCAAACTCTATGCGCTCGACAAGCAGGAGCTCGACGGCATCGAGGAAAAACTCGAGGACGAAGGTTTCAAGCCCAATTCTTGGACCGTCAGCCGCTTCAAGGGACTCGGCGAAATGAATCCGGAGCAACTCTGGGAAACCACGCTCAATCCCGATACGCGCCGCATGTTGCCCGTCGCGCTCGATGTCGGCGCCAACATCTCGGTGGATATTTTCAACATGATGATGTCGCGCGAGAACGCGTCGCAGCGCCGCGAATGGATGGAGACTTACGGGAATCTGGTGGAGGCCGACATTTCATGACGGCCTCCACAGGTGATTGGTGATTAGTAATTGGTAATTGGCAAAAAACGAAGAGCCTGAAACGCCAATCGCCCTGGACACTAATCACCAATTACCATTCACCGAGTTCAAATGGCAGACCAAAAAGACCTCTTCGGCTCAAGCGATACCGCCGTAGCCGACAAGAAGATGACCAAAAAAGAAACACCGCCGCCAGCTGCTGCCGGCGGGAACGGCGGCGGATTGCCGCCGCATTTCGCGCCGATATCCGGTGAATTCGGCGATTCGTTGCCGCTCGGCAAGTACGCTTCCACGCAATACCTGCAGTACGCGATCGCGACGGTAAAGGATCGGGCATTGCCGCGCGTCGGCGACGGACAGAAGCCGGTGCAGGGCCGCATCCTCTATTCGATGTGGACCACCAATACCCGCTCCGGCACCAAGCGCACGAAGTCCGCGGCAGTCGTCGGCGAAGTGCTGGGCAAGCTGCATCCGCACGGCGACCAGTCGGTGTACGACGCGCTGGTGCGCCTCGCGCAGGATTTCACCATGCGCTATCCGCTGATCGACGGCGAAGGCAACTTCGGCTCGCGCGACGGCGACGAAGCGGCGGCCTATCGCTACACGGAAGCGCGGCTGACGAAGTTCGCTGAAGTGCTGCTGTCGGAAATCGACCAGGGCACGGTGGATTTCGTCCCGAACTACGACGGCACGCGCGAAGAGCCGACGATATTGCCGGCCCGCCTGCCGGTGGTATTGCTGAATGGCGCATCGGGCATCGCGGTCGGCATGGCGACCGAGATCCCCAGCCACAATCTGAATGAAGTCGCCGCGGCGGCGATCGCGATGATCCGCGATCCCGAGATCAACATTACCGGCCTGATGAAATACATCAAGGGGCCGGATTTTCCGGGCGGGGCGCAGATCATCACGCCGCGTGCGGAAGTCAAAGAGGCGTACACCACGGGCCGCGGTTCCGTGCGGGTGCGCGCGCGCTGGAACATCGAGCGCCTGGCGCGAGGCCAGTATCAAGTAGTTGTGCACGAACTGCCGCCCGGCACGTCGGCCAAGAAGGTGCTGGAAGAAATCGACGCCATCACCAACCCGCAGAACAAGCCGGGCAAGAAGTCGCTCACGCCGGAACAGACGCGCGAGAAGCAGCTCATGCTGTCGATGCTCGACAAGGCGCGCGACGAATCGGATCGCACGCACCCGGTGCGGCTGGTGTTCGAACCGAAGACGTCGAAAGTCGACGAGACCGAGTTCATCAACATGCTGCTCGCCAAGACCGGCATGGAAGGTAACGTCTCGATCAATCTGGTCATGGTCGGGCTCGACGGCCGGCCGACATCGAAAAACCTGCGCGACATCGTCTCGGAGTGGATTCGTTTCCGTTTCGAGACGGTGACCCGCCGCACGAAGCATCGTTTGGCGCAAGTGCTCGACCGCATCCATGTGCTCGAAGGCCGCATGATCGTGCTGCTGAACGTGGACAAGGTCATCAAGATCATCCGCAACGCGGATGATCCCAAGGCCGAACTGATCAAGGCGTTCAAGCTCTCTGAGCGCCAGGCCGACGACATCCTCGACATCCGCCTGCGGCAACTGGCCAAGCTCGAGCACATCAAGATCGAGCAGGAGCTCAAGGATCTGCAGAAGGAACAGAAGGGCCTCGAGAAAATCCTCAAAGACCCGAAAGCGCTGGCCGAGCTGGTGATCGCGGAGATCGAGGAAGACGTCAAGACCTTCGGCGACAAGCGCCGCACCCGCATCGAGGAATCCGAGAAGGCCGTGCTCGAAACGCCGGTAATCGACGAACCGGTCACGGTGATTTTCTCGAAGAAGGGCTGGGTGCGCGCGCGCCAGGGATGGGAAGTCGATCCCGCGTCGCTGTCGTTCAAGGAAGGCGACGGCCTGATGTCGCTGATCAAATGCCGCACCGTGGATCCGGTGATCTTCCTGGATTCCAAAGGCCGGGCCTACACCGTCGAAGCGGCGCAGTTGCCCCCCGCGCGCGGCGACGGCGTGCCGGCCTCTTCGCTGGTGGAAATACAGGACGGCGCGCACATCATGTATGCGTTGACCGGCAAGCCGGAACAGAGAGTCCTGGTGGCCACCACGGGCGGGTATGGCTTCCTTTCGAAGATCGGCGACATGGTGTCCAATCGCAGGGCGGGCCGCGAATTCATGAGCGTGGACGAGGGCGACGTGCCGCTCGAGCCTTTCAAGTATGAAGATGCGAAAGGCAACTACGTGGCGGCCCTGTCCGGGGGCGGGCGTTTGCTCTTGTTCGTCATCGACGAGCTCAAGTACCAGCCGCGCGGCCGGGGCGTCAATATCATGGGCCTCGACGAAGAGGACGAGCTGTTCGCGGCGGTCATACACAACCAGCCCGATCTGATCGTGAAGGGAAAGCTTCGCGGTGACAAGGAAAGGGAAACCCGGCTCAAGGGCGACAAGCTCGCGCACTATTTCCTGAAGCGGGCGCGCATGGGCCGGGTCGTTTCCGGCGTCATCATCTCCACCGCTCTCGTCGTGCCTACGGACTAGTGCCTACTACCTACTGCTTACACCCAACACGGAGGCACGGAGGACACAGAGGGCACGGAGAAGAGCAACAACCATGAGGTGGGAAGTGCTCTGAGCTGAATTTACCTGTGTATGCCGCCCAATGTCGGATATCACTAAAATCTACCTCGCCCATTTCCTTCTCAATCCATTCTTTGTTTTTCTCCGTGTTCTCCGTGCCCTCTGTGCCTCCGTGTTGGGTCTAGACAATAGGTTTAGGAGGTAACGGCGTCGCGGCCGGCGCCGCAATCGGGGCAGCGGTAGCTCTCCGGTAGATCCTGCGGCGCCGTCCATGCCGCGTTCAGCGTGCGCGGGTCGAACAGGTAATAGCAGGCCGTGCAGATAAGTTGATTCGTAATGCCCGGTGAGGCGCTGCGCGCAACCTGCCGCCTTTCCCTGATCGCTGGTTCCACTTCCACCGGATCGCCGGTGCTGAGCAGACCGGGCTGGGTGATCTTCAGGTAGACGCCGAGGTCCTTGTGGCTGAACTCCGTGCGCAGTTTGCCGGGCACGTCACGGTCGCGCACCCCGGTCAGCGGATTGACGTTGGTGGCGGCGCAACGCCCGTTGCGCTGCATGACGTCGGCGAGCACAGGTCCCAGCCGGATTTCCTGTCCCACCCAATCCAGTTCCGCGAACGGTGCGGCGCCGTCGATGTAGATGTTGGCGCGGAAGCGCAGCGGATCGAGCGCCTCGCCCCAGCGTTTTTCCAGCTCGCGCACGCTGGCGAGGTTGATCAGCGAAACATATTTTTCCGCCTTGTCTGTGAACTGATGGCCGTCCGCCTCGACCAGCCGCGGCGCCGTGGTCAGGCGCCTGGGCAGGAATTCCAGGAAGAATTTTTCCAGCGCCGAGCGTTGCGCGCCGTCATTCAGCGCAAACGTCCGCTCATGCCCTTCCGGAGTGCGGATCTGAAGCTGCCCGCCCTGCGCCGAGTAGCGGGTCTGCAGTGCCGCGACCTGCTCGTGCAGCATCAGCATCACGAAATTTGCCTTTGGCAGCCAGGCCGGCGCCGCGGGATCGAAGGCGGCGTCCGTGCGCAGCAGGGCGTATTTGCGGTCCAGCGGAAATCCCATGCCCGCGGTGAGTTGCACGGAAGGCAGTTGCTCCGGGCTGAGGCCTTTGACCGGGTAACGATAGAGGCTTGCAACATTCATCGGGCGGCTCTGTTCGGATTGATCCGAAGACTGCAGGATGCACGGATCGTGCCGATCGCCGCCCGGCGCGGGCCCGGGTTGGAGCCCGGGCCCCTTGCGCGCAAAATAAAACGTGCGCATGCTCCCGTCTGGTCGCAAAACCAAAACTCGAAGGGAGACGCCATGAAAGCAGACAACATCCTCGCCACCATCGGAAACACCCCGCACATCCGCATCAACCGGCTGTTCGGCGCCGGGCAGAACGTCTGGATCAAGTCCGAGCGCGCCAACCCCGGCGGCTCGATCAAGGACCGCATCGCGCTGGCGATGGTGGAAGACGCCGAGAAAAGCGGCAAGCTCAAACCCGGCGGCACCATCGTGGAACCGACCTCGGGCAATACCGGCATCGGGCTCGCACTCGTCGGGGCGGTGAAGGGTTACCAGGTCATCCTCGTCATGCCCGACAGCATGTCGGTCGAACGCCGCCGCCTGATGCTCGCCTACGGCGCGAAATTTGAACTGACCCCGAAAGAGAAGGGCATCAGCGCCTCGATCGCCCGCGCGCAGGAAATCGTCGCGCAAACGCCCGGCGCGTGGATGCCGCAGCAGTTCGAGAACCCCGCCAACGTCGAAGTGCACGCGCGCACGACCGCGAAAGAAATCCTCACCGACTTTCCCGACGGGTTCGACGCGCTCATCACCGGCGTGGGCACGGGCGGGCACATCACCGGCTGCGCGCAAGTGCTGAAAAAAGCCTGGCCGAAACTCAAGGTTTTCGCCGTCGAGGCCATGTCGTCGCAGGTGATCGCCGGCGGCAAGCATTCCCCGCATCCGCTGCAGGGCATCGGCACCGGCTTCATCCCGAAGATCCTCGACACGAAAATCCTGGACGGCACGATCGCCGTCGAGCCGGAAGCGGCGAAGGAAATGGCGCGCCGCGCGGCACGCGAGGAGGGGATGTTGATCGGCCTTTCGTCCGGCGCCACGCTGGCGGCGATTGCGCAGAAATTGCCGGAGTTGCCGAAAGGCGCGAAGGTGATCGGCTTCAACTACGACACCGGCGAACGCTACCTTTCCGTCGAGGGCTTCCTGCCCGCGCAGTAAAGCCTGGAGCGAAAATCTCACCACGAAGGCACGAAGAACACGAAGACGCACGAAGAAAACCGAAGGAATTGCTCGTCAGGGTAGGAGGCGCTAAGTTTTGTGTCGCATCCATCCAGCACAGCCTGGCTCCCTTAGCCACCCTTCAAGACGATTCTTGCCCTTCTTCGCGTGTCTTCGTGTTCTTCGTGTCTTCGCGGTGCGCGTTTGACTGAGAGGTTGTCAGACCGAGACCGGCACTTCTTCGTTACGCAGCCCCGCCGGCAGCAGCCAACGGTCCAATAATTCGAATCCACCATGCACCAGCAACGCCAGGGCAGCGGCGGGCACGGCGCCGGCCAGCAACGCGGCGTTGTCGTTGAGCGCGAGACCCTGCGCGATGCGTTCACCGAAGCCGCCGGCGCCGATGAAGGCGGCGATGGTCGCGGTGCCGACGTTGATCACGGCGGACGTCTTTACCCCCGAGAGTATCGCGCGCGAAGCCAGCGGCAATTCGATCACCCGCAATCGGTACCCCGGCGGCAGTCCGAGTGCGATGGCCGATTCGCGCAGGCCCGGCGCGATGTCCGCCAAACCCGAATAGGTATTGCGCACGATCGGCAGCAGCGCGTAGAGGAACAGCGCGGCGAGCGCGGGGATCGTGCCGATCGTCCCGAACAGCGGAATCAGGAAAGCGAACAACGCCAGCGAAGGCACGGTCTGGATCACGCCGACCGACGACAGTACCCACTGCCTTGCCCCCGACACGCGGTACGCGAGGATGCCCAATGGAATGCCGATCGCGATGGCGACGAACAGCGAAACCGCTACCAGCATCACATGCTCAAAGGCGAGCCGCCCGAAATCCGGCGCGAAAAGGCGCGCGAGGAAACCGCCGCCTTGCGCATTCGTCTGCCGGTCGCCGAGGAATCCCTTCGCCACTTCGTTGAAGCTCTTGCCGTTCAGTTCCGCTTCGGCATTGAGCGCGATCATGCGGCGCTCGTCGAAGGCGCCGCGCAGCGATGACAGGGCCGCCCAGGTGTGAGGCAATCGTCGCGGGAGGTCCGCGCGATAGAGCAGAACGGCGTCGTAGACCGGGAAGAAATTTCTATCGTCCTTCAAAACGCGCAGCTTGTAGCGGCCGATCTTCGCATCCGTGGTGTAGGCGTCGATGACGTCGACTTGCGACGCGGCGATGGCCTCGTAGGCGAGGCCGTGGTCGAGGCCGCGAGGCGTTGCGTGTGGCAGGGCGTAGGCCTTCTTCAGGCCCGGCCAGCCGTCGGCGCGGCCGATGAATTCCTGCGAAAGGCCCAGCACGATGTCCGGATGGGCGGCGAGGTCGGAGACGGACCGCACGCCGAGCGCCTGCGCGCGATCCTCGCGCATCGCCAGCGCATAGTTGTTGTCGAAGCCGAGAGGTATCCCCGCATTCAACCCCAACGGCTGCAGCGCCCGGTTCAGTCCGTCGAGGTCGAGCGGCTGCGTGTTCTTCAGGATTTCGCGCTCGATGGTGCCGGTGTATTCCGGGTAGACGTCGATCTCGCCGTTCTTCAGCGCGGCGTAGACGATACCGGTATTGCCGAGGCCCGGCCGATGCACGGCCTGCGCTTCGCCAGCGCGTTGCGCCGTCAGAGTAATGATCTCGCCGAGGATGTAGGACTCCGTGAATCGCTTCGAGCCCACCGTGAGCGTCCCCGCGGCAAAGGCGTTGCCGCAGAGAATAAATACAGCAGCGGCGAGCAGCGCTCTCAAGCCGCACTCCCCAGGCGCTCCAGCGGAGAGCGCTGCGCCGAAATGAACTCGGTGACGTACGGGTCGGCGGGGCGTTTCAGCAAGTCGTCGAGCGTGCCGCGTTGCACGATCCTGCCGTCGCGCATCAGAATCAACTGGCCGGCGAAATGCGCCGCTTCGCCCATGTCGTGCGTGACCATGATCACGGTCTTGCCGAGGCGCGCAAAGATGTTTTTCAGGTCCTTCTGCAAAGCGTGGCGCGTGATCGGATCGAGCGCGCCGAGCGGTTCGTCGAGCAGCAACAGGGCGGGGTCGAGCATCAACGCCCGCATCAGCGCCACGCGCTGGCGTTGCCCGCCCGAGAGTTCGCGCGGAAAGCGTTTGAACAGCGCGGGTGACAAGGCAACCAGCTCGCAGAGTTCATCGAGGCGCTTACGGATTTCGGTTTCCGGACGCTTGAGGAAGCGGGCGGCCAATGCGACGTTGGCCTCGACGCTCAGATGCGGGAACAGTCCGCCTTCCTGGATCACGTAGCCCATGCGCAGGCGCAAGGCCTGGGCATTCTCCGGTTGCAGCGTCTCCTCGCCGAATTTCACGCGGCCGCTGTCGGGCGCGATCAGGCCCGCGATGAGGCGGAGCACCGTCGATTTGCCGCAGCCGCTGGGCCCGATCAGGACCGACGTGGTGCCGTTTTCGAAGTCGAGCGAAAGCGGCGCAAGTGCGAATCGCGGGCTCAGCGTCTTGGTGAAATTTTCGAGGCGTATCATCGGTCCGGGGCAGTTTAACCGCCTAACCCTGAACCGTCTAACCCTGAACCGCAGAGGCGCGGAGGCGCAGAGGAAACGCAAAGGAAAGCAAGGCAGGACAATCGAGAGAGATCGGTGCAGCGCTATCGTCACCTGGCCAAGTGTCCATATGGCGGGCACGACAGCATTCAACGTCAAATCTCATTTCACAAGTTTTTCTTTGCGTTTCCTCCGCGCCTCTGCGGTGAAGAACTGGAAGTGGAGGCAGTAGACGCATGAACGCTGCATAATGGGCATTTACCGACGGGCAAGCTCGGCAAATCCGGCCACCGTCCGTAGCGCGTCATAGAGGAAAGGAAACAGCATGCAACCCGCACTCGCCTGGCTTCTGGCCGGGCTCCTGCTCGTGGTGGTCGAACTGATGACCGGCACGTTCTATCTGCTGATTCTCGGCATCGCCGCCGGGATCGGTTCGCTGATCGCGTTCCTCGATCAGCCGTTGTGGATCCAGGCCGTGATTGCCGCGATCGCGGCGGGGGTCGGCGGATTTCTCGTCAATCGTTACCACCGCAAGGTAAACGCCACTTCGCCGAAGGACACCGCGAACGACATCGGCCAGACCGTGACCATCGAAAGCTGGGTCAGCGAACCGCAGCGGCTGGCGCGTGTGCGCTATCGCGGCACGACCTGGGATGCGGATGTCCTCGGTAACGATCGCATCGAAGTGGGTGCACGGCTTTACGTCGTGGCGACGGAGGGCAGCCGCCTCAAGGTGTCCTCGGTCCGTCCCGCATGACACCCATACCGAATACAAACAGGAGAATTCCCATGATCCCAAAACTCATCGTTGCCCTGATTCTTTCGGGCATGGTCTTCGCGTATCCGCCAACGCAAGGTTATGCCCCGGCCTTCCTGATCATCGCGATCGCGGTGGTGTTCCTCTTCGAGGGCATCCAGGTCGTGCCGCAACAGAACGCCTGGGTGGTCGAGCGCCTCGGAAAATACAACGCCACCCTCGAGCCGGGGCTCACGTTCATCGTGCCGTTCATCGATCGTGTCGCCTACCGTCACTCGCTCAAGGAAGTGCCGCTCGACGTGCCCGAGCAGGTCTGCATCACCAAGGACAACACCCAGCTCTCCGTGGACGGGATCATCTACTTCCAGGTGACTGACCCCCGGCTGGCGAGCTACGGCACGTCGAACTACGTGTTCGCCATCACCCAGCTCGCGCAGACCACCTTGCGCAGCGAAGTCGGCAAGATGGAACTCGACAAGACGTTCGAGAGCCGCGACGAAATGAACAAACAAGTGGTGTCGGTGCTCGACGAAGCCGGCCGCACCTGGGGCGTGAAAGTCCTGCGCTACGAGATCAAGAACCTGACCCCGCCGGAAGCGATCCTGCGCTCGATGCAGGCGCAGATCACCGCCGAGCGGGAAAAGCGCGCGTTGATCGCCAAGTCCGAAGGCCAGCGCCAACAGGAGATCAACCTCGCCGACGGCGAGAAGCAGGCCAAGATCCTTTCTTCCGAAGGCGACAAGACCGCGCAGATCAACAAGGCCCAGGGCGAAGCCGGTGCGATCAAGATGATCGCCGAAGCGCAGGCCGAAGCGGTCCGCGTCGTTGGCCAGGCCATCGGCACCAGCGAAGGCCTGAGTGCTGCCAATTTAAAAGTGGCGGAGCTTTACGTCGGCGCGTTCAAGGAACTCGCCAAGGCGGGCAATACGCTGATCATTCCGTCGAACCTGAGCGATGCGGCGAGCTTCGTGGCGAGTGCGATGACGGTGCTGGATCGGGCGAAGTTAGGGGTCGATTCGGCGAAGGTGTAGCCGGCCAACGCGAGAGGAAAGAGCAAAAAACTAGCCGAAAGGTTAAAGGGTAAAGGTGAAAGGTGAAAGGTTAAAGCGAAAAGGTTAAAGGTTAAAGTAAAGGCGATAGAGCTGGTTACTGCTGTTACCTTTCCCTTTCACCTTTACCCTTTCGGCTTTCACCTTTCACCTGGCTCATTCGCGGATAGAATCGCCAGCGGCATCAGGGCAACCAGGGGACGACGATGTATACGGCAAGGCTTAATGCACCACGCAATCAGGTGATGCGCGATGGACTCGTTCTCAGCGTGCTGGGGCTCGCGCTTCTGGGTGCGTGCGCGCAGCAGCCGTCCCGCGGCTTCGGGCCAGGCGTCTCGGTGGTGGTCCTGCCCAAATCGTCGGACGGCCACGTCGGTGCGGTCGTGGTGCATCCCCTCGATGGTGGAAAAGCGGTGCTGTTGGACAAGCCTTATGTCGAGGCCAACCTGCGCGATAGGAAAACGGTACAAACGTCGCCCATCGACAAGAAGAGCGTGGATCAAACGTTTGGCAAGACACTGGCCGCGCTGCCCGCGCCGCCGACATCGTTCCTGGTTTATTTCGTGGAAGGGACGGACGAACTCAAGCCCGACGCCAAGCGCGCAATCGACGGCGTAGCCGCCGAGATCGCCAGGCGGCCCTCGCCGGAGATTGCCGTCGTCGGGCATACCGATTTCACCGGCACCGATCAGTACAACGACACGCTCTCCCTGCAGCGCGCCGTCCGGGTGAAAGACCTGTTGGTCCAGCGCGGAATTCCGGCGAAAATGATCCAGACCGCCGGGCGCGGCAAGCGCGAG
>JANXPQ010000535.1 GCA_025357235.1 Betaproteobacteria bacterium | reverse complement strand
CGCACTTTCACGCTCTATAAGTTCCGCAGCATGAGAAATGACGCGGAGCGTGGCGGGACTCCGCAGTGGGCGAAGGCCAATGACGACCGTACTACTCGCGTTGGGCGGTTCATCCGCAAGGTTCGTATTGACGAACTGCCGCAGATTTTCAACGTGTTCCAAGGGGAAATGAGCTTCGTCGGCCCACGACCCGAAAGGCCGTTCTTCGTTGACCAGTTGGAAAAGCAGATTCCCTTCTATGCGTTGCGCCACAGCGCAAAGCCGGGGATCACTGGCTGGGCGCAGGTGCGCTACCCCTACGGTGCGACAATCGACGATGCCATCGAGAAACTTCAATACGATCTTTACTACGTGAAGAACCATTCCCTGTTTCTCGACATCTTGATCCTGATTTCCACCGTGGAGGTCGTGTTGTGGGGAAAGGGGGCCAGATGATGGGCTGTTCGCAGATCTGGGAACGAACACAAGCGATAGCTGTAACTACGGGTCAGCTTGCTATGCCGCTAGGAGTATCTTTATGTTGGCCTGTGATATTGGTGGCGAACTGGCCCGGGGCGCCTGCAAGGCATATTGCTCACCGCGGGTAGCCCAACTATCACAATGAATGCAGGAAGGTGTGGCGCGTAGCTGGTTGCGCCGACCGGCCGGTGCTTCGCCGGCTACGATTGGGAGAAAAGGAGGCAACATGAAAGTCTTGGTCAGGGAAAAGGTCAAGGTGCTGGCAGAAAAAAATGGCTGGTCGCAAGCTCATGCGGAAGGCTATATGGACGGTGAAACTTTTCGCCGGCGCGGTACAACCCCTTCGGGGTATGCCCAGGTCGGAATCGATGACTATTGCCTGGGCTTTCGAGCCGCTTATTATGAGCGCCATAACTTTGCTTCAATAGTGAGCTTTCCAAAACTACCTTTGGCACGCCGTTAGTTCCGAAGGCGCATAACTTCAGTGGAATCCGTCGATGCTACGACAGATTCTGGCGTACAGTAATTTGGCCGCTTGGCGCCTTCTGCCTGCACGTGTCGCTTGGCCAGTGCTCAAGGGTTGAGAGCAAAATCGCTAGCTTTGTCCCGAGTTTAGTCAATATAGTAGCGAATATTGGCTGCATTTCGCTTCGAGCTATCGTGGCTGACAACTCACCTACGTTTCATATAACGCCGTTAGGTGTTCCGGGTGAGCCATAAAAACGTCTGGCTGATTGACTTTGTGGAAGGAGAATATGCCGTGAGCGCCAGGGAATGGTTAGCGATATGGCTGGTGGCATTGATGGTGGGATTGGGAGGATGTGGTACGACGATCCATCCGCCGTTGGCCAAGAATGCAAGCGGGATCGAGGCACCTTATCTGATTGGCCCGGGCGATACCGTAAACATCGTTGTGTGGCGAAATCCGGATCTGTCCATGACTATTCCGGTGCGCCCCGACGGCAAAATCTCTACGCCGCTGGTGGAAGATCTGCCCGCGAGCGGCAGGACCGCGACACAGCTTGCCCGGGACATCGAGAAAGTCCTGGCCAAGTACATTCAGAGCCCGGTTGTCACGGTCATAGTCACCAATTTCGTCGGCCCTTACAGCGAGCAGGTCCGCGTAATCGGCGAAGCGGCCAAGCCCCAAGCCCTATCCTATCGTGAAAACATGACGCTCCTGGACGTCATGATCGCCGTGGGTGGGATCACCGATTTCGCCGATGGGAACAAGGCAAGCATCCTTCGTAGCGGCGGCGGCAAGAGTCTTCAGTTCGGCGTGCGGCTGAGGGATCTCGTAAGGGGAGGGGATTTGTCCGCCAATGTGGCGATGCGTCCTGGTGACGTTTTGATCATACCCCAGAGTTTTTTCTAACCTCGGAATGAAAGTCTCGGTAGGATCCAACTATGCACGAGTTGGCTGAGCAACTCCTCTCCCACCTGAAGGCAATATGGCCTTACCGATGGTACGCAGTCGTTGTTGCCTGGGTCATCGCGTTGGGTGGTTGGACTGTCGTCTACAAGATGCCGGAGCGCTACGAAGCTGATGCCAGGGTCTATGTGGACACCAAGACGGTGTTGAGACCCCTGCTGTCCGGTCTTGTCGTGCAGCCCGATCTAGATCAAATGGTGGCGATAATGAGCCAATCCTTGATGAGCCGCCCGAACCTGGAGAAGCTGATCCGGATGACTCACCTGGACGTCGGACTGAATACCGATGACGATCGGGCGCGACTTATCGCTCGACTGACCAAGGACATTACCATCAAGAGCGCCGGCAAGGAAAACATATACACCATCTCCAGCGTGGCCAAGGATCCCCAGCTAGCGATGCGGATAGTAGAGTCGCTGCTCTCGCTGTTCGTGGAAGGAAGCCTCGTCGACAAGCGCACGGACTCCGACTCGGCGCGACGTTTCATCGACGAACAGCTCACTACCTATCGCGAAAAGCTCGAGACGGCCGAGAACGCAATTACGGAGTTTAAGCGCCGGAACCCGGGACTCACGCCCGGCGAGAGCACCGGGTATTATGCGCGGCTGGTTGAAGCAAAGACCGCCTTGAGTCGGTCGGCTCTCGAGCTCAAGGAGGCTGAAAACTCCAGGGACTCGGTCAAGAAGCAGCTTGCGACTGAGAGCGAGTCGCCGATTGCATCTTTGCCAAGCGATAAGGTCGTGGGCGAGGGGGCCAAACCCGAGACCGAAATCGAGGCCCGCATCCGTACCCTCGGGCAGAAGCTCGACGGCCTGCGGACCAGCTACACGGAAGAGCATCCCGATATCCTCGCCATCAGGCGCATCATTGACCAGTTGAAGGAGCAGAAGGAGGCGGAAGACAAGTTGAAGGAGCAGAAGGAGGCGGAGGCCAACCTGGGGGCGCCCCTAACGCGTGCAGTCCGAGCCAGGGACCCGGTCTATCAGCAGTTGACCGTTTCCCTGACGGCGGCCGAAGCGAACATTGCTGCCTTAAGGACAAGAGTCGCCGAGTACAACCAGCGCTATGCCGAACTGCAGGCGGCCGCAAATGCGATGCCTCGAGTAGAGGCAGAGTATACCCAGCTGACTCGGGACTATGAGGTAAACAAGACTCGCTATGACGAGCTCCTAAAGCGGCGCGAATCAGCCCAGATCTCGGGGGATATGGAAGCGAGTCCCGCAGCTCTTGGCTTCCGGGTGATCGATCCACCTCGGGTACCGAACACGCCCAAAGCGCCAAGCCGTCCGCTGCTGATGTCGCTTGTCTTGCTCATGGCGCTCGGAGGCGGCCTGGGCGCTGCTCATCTCATCAGCCAGATAAAGCCCGCGATCAACGACGAACGCAAACTGAGGGAGGTGAGCGGCCTGCCGGTGCTTGGGACAGTCGTCATGGTCTGGACTGATGTGCAGAAGGTGCGCCGCAGGCGGGGGCTCGCGGCGCTCTTGATTTCGATCGCGAGCCTGCTTTCGGCCTACGCCGGGATCATGGCGGCGCTCCTTCTGACAGCGGCGAGGGTCTAGGTGAGCATCATTGAAAGAGTGGCAGAACTGCTTGGGCCGATCGAGCGGTCGAACGCAAAGTCTTCCGCGTCTTCCGCGCCCAATGAGTTGGACCTGATCGAGCGGGCAGTAAGAGAGAGCGATGAGGCCTCCAGGTCTCCTGAAACCAGGGAGTACGCTGCGAAACCGGAGACCCACGCTGTTGCGTTGCAATTGAAGGCGAAGCCCAGGCCCGCGGGTCTCACCAAGAGGCCGTCGCGGACTCTCATTGTCGATCGGCATCGCCTGCAACGGCAGGGAATGATCGTGCCCGACAGCAAGCGCACCCCGATGGCCGAGTGTTTCCGTCGCATTAAGCGGCAGATCCTGGCAAACGCGGCCAAATCGAAGGTCGGCGCGCCTGCCAACCTCGTGTTGGTGACGAGCGCGCGGGCAGGCGAAGGCAAGACGTTCTGCGCGATAAATCTCGCGATCAGCATCGCCTTGGAGATAGACCGCACCGTGCTGCTGGTGGATGCTGACGTGGCCAAGCCGTCCGTGCCGCAGGCGCTCGGCCTCAAAGTCGAACAAGGATTGATGGACGTGCTGCTCGACCGCCGGATCGATCTGGCGGACGTGCTGTGGAACACCGACATCGGCAGGCTCACCATTTTGCAAGCCGGTACGGCGCACCAGCATGCTACCGAGTTGCTGGCGAGCGATGCCATGCGCCTGCTGCTCCTGGAAATGGCCGAGCGCTATCACGACCGCATCGTCATCTTCGACTCCCCGCCAGTCCTCGCCGCAAGCGAGGCCGGCGCGCTGGCGAGCCAGATGGGACAGGTCGTCATGGTAGTGGAAGCGGGGAAGACCTCCGATGCAGTACTGAAGGCTGCGCTGGGCGTTATCGAATCGAGTAACATTGCAGGCTTGCTGCTTAACAAGGGGGACCGTCCCGGGCACGACTACGACTACGGGGGCTATGGCTAAGTCGCAAAGCGACGCCCAGCGATGGCGGGAGGCAAGTCCAAGCAGCGTAGTAGATGTCCGCCGCAACCAGAAGCGGTTCCTGTCGCGGTCAGCCGCGCTACTTGCCCTGCTCTCCTGCCCTGCGTGGGCCGCCAAGTGGGA
>JANXPQ010000491.1 GCA_025357235.1 Betaproteobacteria bacterium | reverse complement strand
GGAAATCAGCGGAATGTTCAGCGCAATGTTTCTGGTCAGGTGCGTCGTCAGGCTGACGTCGCGGGGAAGAACGGTCGAATGGGCGGGAACCAGCAGAACGTCATCGAAGGTGAGCGCCTTTTGCAGGACTCGCATGCTTTTGATCCTTCACAAAGACGCCATTATACAGACCGGGTTTCCGGCGGTAAATCCGGCAACCCGAAGGCATTGTCCGTTGACCGTGGAGTCGTGAGCAGCTATGGTTAGCGGCCCGGCTCACAATCGCCTTGCGACGTAAACATATGCGCGGTTTCAAACGTTGGATGCTGGTAACCCCGATAGCGTTGTCCGTGATCGGGATAGCCGTCGCAAATGGCAATCCGGTCGCTGCGGATGAGGCCGAAGCCGCGGTCGCCGATGCGCAGGCGTTGGTGAAGCAGGCGGAGGCCGAGCGCGCGTTGTGGACCAGCGCCGAAGACGCATTGCGCAAGGCACGCCGTGCGCTGCAGGAAGGCGACCGTGCAATGGCGGTCGAGCAGGCGCGCATTGCGCGGAAGCAGGCCGAGCTTGGGATCGCTCAGAAAAGCTACCCATTGTTCCGTTGATCGACGAGGAGAGCATCGAATATGCAACGTCACCCGAATAACATGAACTGGCTGCTGCCGGCACTGGTTGGCAGCATTTGGCTCCTTGCCGCGCCTGCCGCCGCCCAAACCTACAAATGGACGGACGCGGACGGCAAGGTCCATTATTCCGACCAGCCTCCTCCGGCAAACATCAAGGAAACGGTAACGGTCAAGCCGCGCAAGCAAGCGGCGCCGGCCAACAAGGATGCGCCGGCGGCCAAGGCCAAGGATTACGTGGAGCAGGAAGCGGCATTCAAGAAGCGACAGGTCGAGGCCGCGGAACGCGAAGCTGCGGAGAAGAAGGCAGCCGAAGACTCGGCCGAGAAAAAACGCAATTGCGACCAGGTGCGCACACAGTTGAAAAGCATGCAGGCTGGCGGACGGGTGGTGCAAGCCAACGCCCAGGGCGAGCGTGAATACATGAGCGATGCGCAGATCGCCCAGGAAATAGAGCGCTTGAAGAAGGCAGAAGCGAGCTTGTGCAAGTAGCAGCAGGACCCACTCAACGACGCGGTTTTGTCCCGTGTTGCAGTTTTGCCCGCTGGCGCCTCGCCTGCTTGGGATCCGCGACGAGATCACGATAGATTTCCACCCGATCCTGATCGCGCAACTCGGTGTCCGGCAACGCGGGTGTGCCCCAGATGCCGATGTTGTTGACGGTAGAGGATTGGCCGGCCAGTTCTGCCAGGCCGGAAGCAGCGAGCGCATCCGCCACGCGGGCGCCCTGCTCCAGTTCCACTCCGATGATCGTTTGCGTGTCCGCAAGCGCGTAGACCACCTCGACGCGGATCTTCATCGTTTGCCGTAAAGCTGCTGGGCACGTTTGACGAAGGCGTCCACGAACGTGCTGGCGATGAAATGGAACACCGGCCCAACGAGCTTTTCCAGCAACTTGCTGGAAAATTCGTAGCGCAGGCGGAATTCGATCTTGCAGGCGTCATCTCCGAGCGGCTTGAAGCGCCAGCTGCCATCGAGCTGGCGAAACGGCCCGTCGACCAGGCTCATTTCGATCAATTGCGGCGGACTGGCCCGGTTTTCGGTCGAGAATCGTTGTTTGATTCCGCGGAAATCGATGGTGATGGCGGCGCGCGTGATGCCGCCTTCCTTCCTAAGTATCTCGGTGCCGCCGCACCACGGCAGGAATTCAGGGTAGGCAGCCACATCCTCCACCAGCGCATACATTTGCGCGGCGGAATACTCGATCAACACGGATTTCTCCACCAGCGCCATTCAGATACGTCCGTATGTTCGCGGAAGCGTTGGTAAAATACACGACCCGTAGAAAAAATTCACGCCGTCATGAGCATCGTCCAGAACAAGAAGGCCTTTCACGACTATTTTGTCGAAGAACGTTTCGAGGCCGGCGTGGTGCTCGAGGGCTGGGAAGTCAAGTCGATCCGCGCTGGTCACGTGCAGCTCAAGGAAGCGTACGTCGTCGTCAAGGGCGCAGAGATTTACCTGATTGGCTGCCATGTGACACCGCTGACGGCCGCGTCGACGCATATTCAGGCCGACCCTACACGCACCCGCAAGCTGCTGCTTCACGCAGAAGAAATCCGCAAGCTGATCGGCAAGGTCGAGCGCGCCGGCTATACCCTCATCCCGCTCGATCTGCATTACACCCGCGGACGCGTGAAACTGGAGGTCGGCCTCGCCAAAGGCAAAAAGCAGCACGACAAGCGAGATGCCGAAAAGGAAAAAGACTGGAAACGTGAGCAGCAACGACTCATGAGGCGCAAGGCTTAAGACAAATTTACACCCAACACGGAGGCACGGAGAAAAATCGGAGAACACAGAGAAAGCCACGCAATTCGGGAAGACCGCATAGCGGCGAGATCGAGTTAGCGGCCGCCGAAACGTTTGCCAAATGACCCGTCCGCTTCAGTTTTTCTCTGTGTCCTCTGTGCTCTCCGTGCCTCCGTGTTGGATGTAGTCAGTAAGTTCAAGAATAATTCAACCCCATGGCATTGCGCACGTCGCGCATCGTCTCGGCGGCGAGCTTGTGCGCGCGATCGCTGCCTTCGGCGATGATGTTGCGCACCAGCGTCGGATCGTCCAGGTAAAGCTGGGCGCGTTCGCGCATCGGCTCCTGCTCCTTGAGCACGGCGTCGATCACCGGCTGTTTGCATTCCAGGCAGCCGATGCCCGCACTTCTGCAGCCTTTTTGCACCCAGTCGCGCGTGGCATCGTCGGAATAGACTTTGTGAAATTCCCATACCGGGCACTTGTCCGGATCGCCGGGATCGGAACGCCGCACGCGCGCCGGGTCGGTCGGCATGGTGCGGATCTTCTTGGTAACGCTGTCGGCATCCTCGCGCAGCGTGATGGTATTGTTGTAGGACTTGGACATCTTCTGGCCGTCGAGTCCGGGCATTTTCGAAGCTTCGGTAAGCAGCGCATGCGGTTCCGAAAGGATCATCTTGCCGCCGCCTTCCAGGAAACCGAACAGCCGCTCGCGATCGCCCATCGACAGATTCGCCGCTTCTTCGAGCAAGGCCTTTGCCGCCGCCAGCGCTTCCTGGTCGCCCTGCTGCTGGTAACGCGTGCGCAATTCCCGGTACAGTTTGCTGCGCTTGACGCCGAGTTTCTTCACCGCGGCTTCCGCCTTTTGCTCGAATCCGGTTTCCCTGCCGTAGACGTGATTGAAGCGACGCGCGATTTCGCGGGTGAATTCGATATGAGGGACCTGGTCTTCGCCGACCGGCACGCGATTGGCCCGGTAGATCAGGATGTCGGCGCTCTGCAGCAAAGGATAGCCCAGAAAACCGTAGGTCGAGAGGTCTTTGTCGGTGAGCTTTTCCTGCTGGTCCTTGTAGGTCGGCACCCGTTCCAGCCAGCCCAGCGGCGTGATCATGGAGAGCAGCAGATGCAATTCCGCATGCTCGGGCACCTGCGACTGGATGAACAGGGTGGCCTGCGACGGATCCACGCCCGCCGCCAGCCAGTCGACGACCATGTCCCAGACATTCTGTCCGATGATTTCCGGCGCATCGTAATGCGTGGTCAGAGCGTGCCAGTCGGCCACGAAGAAAAGGCACTGGAATTCGTGCTGCAGTTTCACCCAGTTCTTCAGCACGCCATGATAGTGCCCAAGGTGCAGGCTGCCGGTGGGACGCATTCCGGAGAGTACGCGATCGACGAACATTGAAGTCCTCAGTTAAGTCCGAACAACCCGCCGATGTTGAACGCGGAGGCGAGCAACCCGATGAATCCGGCGATGAAGGGCCACATTACTTTTCCGAGCACACCCAGCAGCATCAGTACCAGCAGGATGATCATGCCGAAGGGTTCCACCCTGGCAAACCGGTACGCCAGTTTTTGCGGCAGCAAACTTACCGCGATCCGCCCGCCATCGAGCGGCGGCAACGGCAGCAGGTTGAGCACCATCAGAACCGCATTGACGATGATGCCGCCGCGCGCCATCTGCACAACCGGATCGGTGAAATAATTCGCGGGAACGCCCTGCATGGCCTTGATCACGAATGCCCACAGGATCGCCATCAGCAGATTCGCTCCCGGTCCGGCGGCGGCGACCCAAAGCATGTCGCGTTTGGGATTGCGCAGGCGGCCGAAGTTGACCGGGACCGGCTTTGCCCATCCGAACGCATATTTCCCCTGGCTGGCAATCAATATCAATATCGGTATCACGATCGTGCCCATTGGATCGATATGACGGATCGGATTGAGCGTAATGCGTCCGGCCTGATACGCGGTCAGATCGCCGAAATGCCTGGCTGCATAGCCGTGCGCCGCTTCGTGCAGGGTAATGGCAAATATTCCGGGAATCGCGTACAGCGCGATGAGGCGGACGGTATGCTCCAGTTCCATCATGCGGGCAATCCAAACGGCGCGGTGCTGCCTTTGCCCCGCCTGACGACAACCGGCATATCGCCGGTCAAATCCACCACGGTGGTCATTTCCATGCCGCATGATCCGCCGTCGAGGATCACGTCCACATCGTGTTGCAGCCGGCTGCGGATTTCCTCCATGTCATTCATCGGCAATTCATCGCCTGGCAGGATCAGCGTCGAGCTCAGTATCGGCTCGCCCATTTCCTCCAGCAGTGCACGCACCACGCTATGGTCGGGCACGCGCACGCCAATGGTGTTGCGTTTCGGATTCAGCAGGCGTTTGGGCACTTCCCGGCTCGCTTTGAGAATGAAGGTATAACTGCCCGGCGTCGAAGCCTTGAGCGTTCGGTATTGTATGTTGTCGACGATTGCATATTGTCCGAGTTCGGAGAGGTCGCGGCAGACCAGCGTGAAATGATGATGCGCATCCACCTGGCGGATGCGGCGCACGCGCTCCATCGCACTCTTGTCGCCGATATGGCAGCCCAGGGCATAGCAGGAGTCGGTCGGATAGACCATCAGGCCGCCGTTGCGCACGATATCGACCGCGCGGCGAATAAGTCGCTGCTGCGGGTTATCAGGATGTACCGCGAAATACTGGGCCATGCCTCAAGCGTCATCTCATTGCCCGCAACCGCTGCCAGACTGCCGGCACGCCAGCGGGGATGTCCGTCACATTCCCCAGGTCTGTGACGTTCTTTCCCGGCGCATGAAAATCCGAGCCGGACGACAACGCGAATCCGAACTGCCGCGCCAGACGTACTTGTGCTGAAGACTTGAAGCGACCGTCGCTGCCGATTTCGATCGCGTCACCGCCGCTTTGCGCGAAAGCCTGGAACAAGCTGTGCATTACACGAGGCGCCAGTCGATAGCGGTCCGGGTGTGCCAGCACCGCCTGGCCGCCGGCACAATGGATCCAGTCGATCGCCCGTGCGAGTTCAGGCCAGGAAGGCGGAACATAGCCGGACCGGCCCGCACCGAGATACCTGCTGAATGCATCGCTGGTATTGCGTACATGCTTGTGTTCGACCAGGAAGCGGGCAAAGTGGCTGCGACCGATTGCAGCCGAACTGCCGGCATGCCGCGTGGCCCCGGCCAGGCTGCCGGTTACGCCCACGGCATCGAGCTGGGCGGCAATCCGAGCCGTGCGCTCGCCGCGCGAGCGACGGATCGAGGCCAGTCCGTCCGTTAGCTGGGGCGCGTTCGCATCGATGTCCAGACCGATAATGTGGACGGTCTGGCCGTTCCAGGCAGCCGAGATCTCGACACCGGCAACCAGCAGGATACCGGCCTCGGAGGCTGCTTGCGCAGCCTCGGCAAGCCCGCCGGTTTCGTCGTGATCCGTCAGCGCGAGCAGGCTTACGCCTCTCGAGGCCGCCCGGCGGACCAGTCCCGCAGGCGTGAGCACTCCATCGGAATACGTGGAGTGGGTGTGCAAATCGATGCTCAAGGAGTGCGCTACTGGGGGGGAATGAGCATGCATCATAGCAAAACCGCCCCTTTGAAAAAACCTTTGCCAGCAAGCAGTCTTCGGGGAGCCGCAAACGATGAAGCCATTTGACGCAATATCATCCGCCACCGATTGGCGTTTTCTGTCGGCAACGGTGCTCGCACTGGTCTCACTGCAATCCCTTGCGGCCGGCGATTCATGCGAGACACGCAGCCAGGCTGGCCGGGTAGCCGTGCTCGAACTCTATACTTCCGAAGGCTGCAACAGTTGCCCGCCTGCCGATCGGTGGGTGAGCGCCCTGCCCGCCAGGGGATTCGCATCCGATCGCGTAATCCCGCTGGCTTTCCATGTCGACTACTGGGATCAGCTCGGCTGGCCGGACCGCATGGCAAAAGCGCAATTCGGCGCCCGGCAGCGCAGGCAGGTGCAGCGCAATCGCGCCAGCGTGGTGTACACACCGCAGTTGCTGCTGAACGGCGCAGAGTATCGTTCCTCGGCTTCGGATAGCAGCTTCGGCAATCGAGTCGCTGAGTTCAACCGGCTACCGCCAGCTGCCGACTTGATTCTGCGGCAGCGACTGGCTGCTTCGGCCGTCGAGGTCGAATTGGACATGCGACTCGACCTTGCACCGCCCGGGAGTAGTGCGCGAACGTATATTGCAGTTACCGAGAACCGCCTTCAGACTGCGATTAAAGCCGGAGAAAATCAGGGGAAGCTGCTCAATCATGACTTCGTGGTGCGCGAACTCATCGGGCCGTTGCCGTCCGACACTGCCGGCGGGGTTCACTGGAAGTCGGCCATGACGCTGCGCGCGGACTGGAAGCGCCCCGATATCTCGCTAGTTGCCTTTGTGCAGGATGAGCTCAACGGTGAAATCCTGCAGGCATTGCGTGCTGCGTTGTGTACCGGGCCCTGACGCTCCCCCAAAAACCAAGGAGACGTATTGCGGTTTGCGGACAATGGAAGGCATGTGAAAGAATAGCGCCACCCTGAATCCGCACCACCATAAAAGCATAACGGGGGAGGAGATTGAACGCCCGCATTCGCAGTCCCCGTGACTTTTTCGCCGGGGTGATATTCCTGTTGTTCGGTTTGTGTGCAGTCCTGGTGGGCCGCGATTACCCGATGGGTACGGCGCTGCGCATGGGGGCCGGTTATTTCCCTTTCGTTCTGGGCGCACTGCTCCTGGTTCTCGGCGTGGTGATCTGCATCCAAAGCCTGGTCGTGCCTGGTGAAGCACTCGAAACCATCGGCTGGCGCCCGTTATTGCTGGTACTTCTTGCCGTCGGAGCATTCGCAGCTTCGGTGGATTCCATCGGCCTGGTCGCGGCAACGATCCTGATGACCGTCGTCAGCGCCGCTGCCAGTCCGGAAAGCCGCTGGGGGGAAGTCGTCGTTCTCACCCTCGCCCTGCTCGGATTGTCGGTCGGCGTGTTCGCTTACGGTCTCGGCTTGCCCTTTCTGCTGTTGCCGTTCTGATGGATCTGCTCGCCAATCTGCAACTCGGTTTTGGCGTTGCGCTGACGCTGCAGAATATTCTGTATTGCTTCATCGGTGCGCTGCTCGGCACGCTGATCGGCGTACTTCCGGGCATCGGCCCGGTCGCGACCATCGCCATGCTGCTGCCGGCGACGTTCACGCTGCCGCCGGTTTCCGCGCTCATCATGCTGGCGGGCATCTACTACGGTGCGCAGTACGGCGGCTCCACCACGGCGATCCTGGTCAATATTCCCGGCGAATCTTCATCGGTCGTCACCTGTCTCGACGGTTACGCAATGGCGCGACAGGGACGCGCCGGTCCCGCCTTGGCCATCGCGGCGTTGGGTTCATTCTTCGCGGGCACGGTCAGCACCCTGATGCTGGCCATGTTTGCCCCGCCGCTGGCGCAGATTGCCTTCCAATTCGGCCCCGCCGAATATTTCTCGCTGATGGTCCTGGGCCTGATCGCGGCCATCGTGCTCGCGCGAGGATCACTCATCAAGGCGATCGCCATGATCATCCTCGGCCTGCTGCTCGGGCTGGTCGGCGCGGACACGAATACCGGCCAGTTTCGTTTTGCTTTTGGGCTGCCGCAACTCGCCGACGGCATCGGATTCGTGGTCGTGGCCATGGGTTTGTTCGGCTTTTCCGAGATCATTGCCAATCTCGAGCGGCGCGCCAAACGCGAAGTGGTGATGGCGCAGATCACGAGCCTGATGCCGACGCGCGAGGATTTCGCCGCCTCCTGGAAAGCCGTGCTGCGCGGGACCGGGATCGGCGCATTGCTCGGCATTCTGCCCGGAGGCGGTGCCGTGCTGGGATCGTTCGCCGCCTATACCTTGGAAAAGAAAATCGCAAAGGACCCGTCGCGCTTCGGCAAGGGTGCCATCGAAGGCGTCGCCGCGCCGGAGTCGGCCAACAACGCGGGCGCGCAGACATCCTTCATTCCCTTGCTCACGCTCGGCATTCCGTCCAATGCCGTGATGGCGCTGATGGTCGGCGCCATGACCATCCACGGCATCACACCGGGGCCGCAGGTCATGACCGAGCGTCCGGAATTGTTCTGGGGAATGATCACCAGCATGTGGATCGGCAACCTTCTGCTGGTGATCCTGAACCTCCCGCTAATCGGAATCTGGGTCAAACTGCTGTCGGTGCCTTATCGACTTTTATATCCTGCGATTCTGTTGTTCTGCTGCATAGGGGTATACAGCCTCAGCAACAGCCCGGTCGACGTCGCACTGGCCTTGTTCTTCGGCCTGCTCGGCTATCTGTTCATCAAGCTGGATTGCGAACCCGCGCCGCTGCTGCTGGGTTTCGTGCTCGGCCCGATGATGGAGGACAACCTGAGACGTGCGATGCTGCTCTCGCGCGGTAACCCCGGGGTGTTCTTCACCCGTCCATTGAGCCTGGCATTGCTGCTGGTCGCACTGGCATTGCTCATCGTGGTCGTGCTTCCCGCGGTGAGAAACAAACGAGAAGAAGCGTTTCAGGAGTAATAGATGACCGGATTCAACTGGGACTTCCCCTATCCTTCGCGCCGCATGCCGGTGCTCGCACGCAATGTCGTGGCCACTTCGCAACCTTTGGCCGCACAGGCGGGATTGCGCATGCTGCTGCGCGGGGGCAACGCGGTCGATGCGGCCATTGCGACGGCCGCCGCCCTGACCGTAGTGGAACCCGTCATGAACGGCATCGGCTCCGACGCATTCGCGCTCATATGGGACGGCAAATCGTTGCACGGATTGAACGCGTCGGGCCGCGCGCCGCGCGCCTGGAAACCGGAACGCTTCGCCGGCAGAGGCCACATGCCGACCGAAGGCTGGGACTGCGTTACCGTGCCTGGCGTAGTTTCGGCCTGGGCCGGCTTATCCGCGAAATTCGGCAAACTGCCGTTCGCATCGTTGTTCGAGCCGGCCGTCGACTATGCCCGCAACGGATTTCCCGTTTCGCCGGTCGTCGCGTCGCAATGGGAGTCGCAGATCCCCCGCCTGAAGGATCAGCCCGGCTTCGCGCAGGCTTTTGCACGCAATGGCCGCGCGCCGCGCGCGGGTGAGCTTTTCCGGTTTCCCGAACAAGCCGACGCGCTGGCGGAAATCGCCGGCACCCGCGGAGAATCGTTCTATCGGGGAATGCTCGCGAAGCGCATCGCCGATTTCAGTTCCGCGTGCGGCGGCGCACTCGACGCCGACGACCTGGCCGCGCACCAGCCGGATTGGGTCGAACCGATCGGTCAGGGCTATCGCGGTTACCGGGTGCATGAAATTCCGCCCAACGGCCAGGGCATCACCGCGCTGATCGCGCTGGGTATCCTGGAGCATTTCGATGTCGGCGGCGCCGCCGTGGATTCCGTAGAAAGCCTGCACTTGCAGATCGAGGCCACAAAACTGGCATTCGCGGACGTCTATCGCCATGTCGCGGATACGGGCGCCATGGAGATTTCCGGCTCACGCCTGCTCGACCCGGGCTATCTGAAGGCGCGCGCGCAATCGATTCGTCGCGATCGCGCCGGCCATGCGGTTGCCGGCGTACCGCCATCGGGCACCGTCTATCTCGCCACGGCAGATGCGAGCGGCATGATGGTGTCGTACATCCAGTCGAATTACATGGGCTTCGGATCCGGTATCGTGGTCCCGGGCACGGGTATCAGCATGCAAAATCGCGGTTACGGATTTTCGCTGCAGCCCGGACACCCGAATCTGGTCGGCGGCGGCAAGCGTCCGTTCCACACGATCATTC
Source organism: Betaproteobacteria bacterium (assembly GCA_025357235.1). Lineage (GTDB taxonomy): Bacteria > Pseudomonadota > Gammaproteobacteria > Burkholderiales > JACQAP01 > JACQAP01. The sequence continues at coordinate 13,026 of JANXPQ010000491.1, read as the reverse complement.
CCGCCTTCATGACGCGTGACGGCAAGCCGGTCATGAGTTTCGGCGTGATGGGCGCCGATATGCAGCCGCAGGGACACGTGCAGATGGCCGTGCGCCTCATCGATTACGGACAGAATCCGCAGGCGGCGGCCGATGCGCCACGCTGGAAAATTACGCTTGACGGTGCCTTGCTGCTCGAACACGCGATCGCCGAAAATGTGGCGCAGGGGCTGGCGCAACTCGGGCACCGTATCGTGCGCGCAGCGCCAGGCAGTACGGAATTCGGCGCAGCCCAGCTCATTCATCGTCTCGATGATGCCTATGTCGCCGCGTCGGAACCTCGCCGCGACGGCCAGGCAGTCGGCTTTTGAATCGGAAACTGAAGAAGATGAGGATAACCAGGTGCTGCATCGTCGTTGCAATGCTCGTCGCCGCAAGCATGCAGCCGCTGCTCGCCCAGGACTATCCCGCAAAGACGATTCGCCTCATCGTTCCGTATCCCCCGGGCGGGACTGCCGATATGCTCGCACGCACCATCGGCCAGAAGATGGCCGACAGGCTCGGACAGCAAGTCATCATAGACAATCGTCCCGGCGCCGGCGGCAATATCGGAGCAGATCTGGTGGCCAAGGCTGCGCCGGACGGCTACACGATATTGATGGGCACGGTCGCCACGCATGCGATCAATCCGAACCTGTATGCGAACATGCCCTTCGACGCGGCAAAGGATTTCGCGCCGGTTGTCCTGGTTGCAACGCTGCCGAATCTGCTGGTGGTCAATCCGTCGGTTCTGGCGAAGAACGTAAAGGAATTGATCGCGCTCGCAAAGTCGAAGCCGGGCGAACTTGCATTTGCGTCGGCCGGCAATGGCACATCCCAGCATCTTTCCGGTGAACTGTTCAAGAAGATGACTGGCGTCGACATGATCCACATTCCCTACAAGGGAAGCGCCCCCGCGGTGACCGACCTGATCGGCGGCCAGGTGCAACTGATGTTCGACAACATTCCGAGTTCGCTGCCGCAGGTGCGAGCCGGCAAGCTGCGCGCCCTGGCGGTGACGGGACCACGACGCTCACCCGTGCTTCCCGACCTGCCGACGCTATCGGAAGCCGGTTTGCCGGGGTTTTCAATTACATCCTGGTTCGCGCTCTACGCGCCTGCCGGTACGCCCGCGAAGATTCTGCTTCGCCTGAACAAGGAAGCAGACAAGGCCATCGCGTCGAAAGAACTCAGACTACAATGGATGGACCAGGGCATCGAGCCTGCCGGCGGCACGTCCGATCAGCTTTCCGAATTCAGGCGCATCGAAGCGCCCAAGTGGGAAAAGATCATCAAGGAATCCGGCGCGCGCGTCGAATGACGACGGGCATCAGCGCCCCGCCTTGACGGCCTGCTCCCGCACCGCCGTCAGGCTGGTGCGCGTCGTAATGGCCTCGGGATCGATGCGCAGTTCCAGCAGGGCCGGTTTATTGGACGCCATCGCGCGCTCGAAGGCCGGCTCGAATTCCGCCGTGTTGTTCACCACTTCGCCATGCAATCCATAGGCCTTCGCCAATGCGGCGAAATCCGGATTCTTCAGCGCAGTGGCATATACCCTCGTCGGATATTCTCGCTCCTGGTGCATGCGTATCGTGCCGTACATGCCGTTGTTGACGACGATGAACAGGACCGGCAGGTCGTACTGCATCGCGGTCGCCAGTTCCTGGCCGTTCATCGTAAAGCATCCGTCCCCGGAAAAACTGATCACGACACGATCGGGATGCACGAGCTTCGCCGCAATTGCTGAAGGCACACCGTAACCCATCGCGCCATTGGTCGGCGCGAGTTGCGTGCGAAACCCGGCGTATTGGTAAAAGCGCTGCACCCAGCCGGAATAATTACCGGCGCCATTGGTGATGATGGCGTTTTCCGGAAGGCGTTTGCGCAGGAAGGCCATGACCTCGCCGAGATCCAGTGCTCCCGGCATCGCGCCGTGCTTGAGGTTCTTCAGATAGTCCTCGCGACCACGATGCGTCCAATCTCGCCAGCGCGAAGAATCGACCGGCGCAAGATTGGCCGCCATGCCCGCGAATTCATGCATGCCGGCATTGATCATCAGTTCGGCCTGGTAAACCCGCCCGAGTTCGTCGGATGACGGGTGGACGTGCACCATGCGTTGCACCGGACGGGGAATCGAGAACAGCGTATAGCCGCCGCTGGTCATCTCTCCGAGGCGCGCACCGACGGTGAGAATCAGATCAGCACTGCGCACGCGCTCCGCCAGCGCCGGGCTGATGCCGATGCCGACATCTCCGCAGTAATTCGGATGCCGGTTATCCAGCAGATCCTGCCGGCGAAAGCTGCAGGACGTGGAAAGATTGTTCGCCTCGATGAATGCGCGGATGTCATCGCAGGCGCTCGCAGACCAGTCCCCGCCGCCCAGAATGACGAGTGGCTTCTCGGCTTGCGCGAGCATTTCACGCATGCGGTCCATATCTGCCATGCCCGGATGCGCTTTCACGCGCGAATACGGCCGCGCGTCGACTGCCACCGCCTGGCTGACGAGCATGTCCTCGGGCAATGACAGCACCACCGGCCCCGGCCGTCCGGAAACGGCCGTATGAAATGCGTGACTGATGTACTCCGGAATCCGGTCGGCGCGATCGATCTGCGCGACCCACTTGGCCATTTGTCCGAACATGCGCCGGTAGTCCATTTCCTGGAAAGCTTCGCGCTCGACCACATCGCTGCCAACCTGGCCGATGAACAGGATCATCGGCGTGGAATCCTGGTAGGCGGTATGCACGCCGATGCTCGCGTTGGTCGCGCCAGGCCCGCGCGTGACGAAACAGATGCCCGGGCGGCCGGTAAGCTTTCCGTAGGCTTCCGCCATGAAAGCCGCTCCGCCCTCCTGCCTGCATACGATCAGCCGCATGCGTTCGCGGACATCGTAAAACGCATTCAGCACATCGAGATAGCTCTCTCCGGGAACACAAAATGCCGTGTCGGCGCCATGAATCTCAAGCTGGTCGACCAGAATGCGTCCGCCGCTTCTGAACGGCATGTTTTCGTTCATTCATGCTCTCCTGTCATAGACGGCCGATTATACCCATGCAGGGCTTTTAGCCACCTTTGGTCGAAAAGGGTCTTGCGTGTCCTGTTTGGATATAATGACGCGCGCTTCAATAAATAAATGCCGTTTCCGGTCTGTTACAAGACCGTCACCGGAATACAAAATAGGGAGGTCTCGCAAATGGTCTGGTCCCAGATCTACGATCCGATGAACAACGCCGTGCTCAGCACGGCCCTTGCCGCCTTACCCGTCGTCGTACTTCTCGGTGGTCTGGCGTTTTTCCGTCTTTCTGCCCATGTGGCGGCACTGTTGGGGCTTGCCTCCGCATTGATCATCGCGATCTTTGTCTACGGGATGCCGGCACAAATGGCGAGTGCGTCGGCTCTGTACGGCGCATTTTTCGGGCTGCTCCCGATCGGCTGGATTGTGCTGAACATCATTTTTCTGTACCAGCTCACCAAGGACAAAGGCTATTTCAAGATTCTTCAGGACAGCATTGCCGGGATTACCGAAGACAGGCGCTTGCAGTTGCTGCTTATCGCTTTCGCCTTCGGCGCATTCTTTGAAGGCGCGGCCGGTTTCGGTACACCGGTTGCCGTTACCGGCGCGATCCTGATTGCGCTGGGGTTCTCTCCACTCGCCGCGTCCGGACTATCCCTGATCGCGAACACCGCGCCGGTCGCCTACGGCGCATTGGGAACTCCGATCATTGCTCTGTCCGCGGTGACGGGACTTGATTTGCTGCAGCTGTCCGCGATGGTAGGGCGCCAGCTTCCCTTCTTCTCGCTGCTGGTGCCGTTCTGGCTGATCTGGGCTTTTGCCGGCTGGCGCGGGATGCGCGAAATCTGGCCGGCGATACTGGTGACGGGCGTGAGCTTCGCAATCCCGCAATTCCTGATCTCGAACTATCACGGCCCGTGGTTGGTGGACGTCGGCGCCGCGATTATTTCGATGGCCTGTCTGACTCTTTTCCTGCGCGTCTGGAAGCCGAAGACGATCTGGAAGTCGACCGCCTTAAAAGGCCACGAGGCCGACAGCGGAACCGTAGACCAGGGTGCAGCGGCCATGCTGCAGGTTGTCAAGCACGATCGCGCCACCGTATTTCGGGCATGGGTGCCATGGCTGATGTTGTCGGTGTTCGTTTTTCTTTGGGGTGTTCCCCAGGTCAAGACTCTTCTCAATGGAGGTGACGCGAAAGCGAAGATCGAATACGCATGGATGGGTGTCACGAAGATCGACATTCCCGTGCCCGGGCTCAACGACATGGTGGAGAAAGTACCTCCTGTGGTTGCCAAAGCGCATACGGAAAAGGCGGTATACAGCCTGAACTGGTTGTCCGCGACCGGTTCGGGCATTCTGCTGGCGGCCCTGCTTGCCGGGCTGTACATGCGCTACTCATTGGGCGAGTTGCTGCGCAAGTACTGGGAGACCATCAAGCTGGTGAAGTTTTCGCTGCTTACGATTGCGGCCATGCTCGCGATCGGGTTTACGACCAGGTATTCCGGAACGGATGCCACTATGGGTCTGGCGTTCGCCCATACCGGTGCGCTTTATCCGTTCTTCGGTACCCTGCTCGGCTGGCTGGGGGTGGCTTTAACCGGCTCGGATACGGCATCCAACGTATTGTTTGGAGGATTGCAGAAGATCACATCCGAGCAACTCGGCCTGAATCCGAATCTAATGGCAGCGGCCAACAGTTCGGGTGGCGTGATGGGCAAGATGATCGACGCACAGTCCATCGTCGTGGCTTCCACCGCGACGCGCTGGTACGGGCATGAAGGCGACATCCTGCGTTACGTGTTCTTCCACAGCATCGTGCTCGCAATGCTTGTGGGTGGGCTGGTGATGCTGCAAGCCTACGTGTACCCGTTTACGTTGCTGCAGATCATGCCTGTGGCGCCATAACGAAGCCAGCAACACGGCCAACAAAAAGCCCACCGCTTCCGGTGGGCTTTTTTTTGCGCCTTGAAAATTCTCAGCCGGCGGCTTTTTGCTCTTCCGCCACCGCTTTCATCGACAGCCTCAGCCTGCCTTTTTCGTCGGCCTCGAGCACTTTGACGCGAACGGCCTGGCCTTCCTTGAGGTGGTCGGCCACGCTGTTGACGCGCTCGTTGGCGATTTGCGAAATGTGCAGCAGACCGTCCTTGCCGGGAAGCACGCTGACGATCGCGCCGAAATCGAGGAGCTTCAGCACAGTGCCGTCATAGATGCGGCCGACTTCGACTTCGGCGGTAATTTCCTCGATGCGGCGTTTGGCTGCTTCGCCACCTTCGGACGATACGCAGGCAATGGTCACAGTGCCGTCGTCATTGATGTCGATCGTAGTTCCGGTCTCTTCGGTGATGGCACGGATGACGGCACCGCCCTTGCCGATCACGTCGCGAATCTTCTCGGGCTTGATCTTGATGGTGATCATGCGCGGCGCATAGGCGGACAATTCCGAGCGCGCGGTGGACAGCGTCTCGCGCATGATGCCGAGAATGTGCAGGCGGCCTTCCTTGGCCTGATTCAGCGCGACATTCATGATCTCCTTGGTGATGCCCTGGATCTTGATGTCCATCTGCAATGCGGTCACGCCGTTCTCGGTGCCGGCGACCTTGAAATCCATGTCGCCCAGATGATCCTCGTCACCGAGGATATCGGTCAGCACGGCGAAGCGATTACCTTCCTTGATCAGTCCCATCGCTATGCCGGCGACGTGCGCTTTCAGCGGCACGCCGGCATCCATCAATGCCAGACAGCCGCCGCAAACGGAGGCCATCGAGCTCGAACCGTTGGACTCGGTGATTTCCGACACGACCCGCATCGAATAGGAGAATTCCTCGGGTTTCGGCAATACCGCCAGCAACGCGCGTTTGGCAAGGCGACCGTGCCCGATTTCCCGACGCTTCGGTGTGCCTACGCGGCCGGTCTCACCAGTCGAATATGGCGGAAAATTGTAATGGAGCATGAATCGTTCGGTGTATTCGCCCATGAGCGCATCGATGATCTGCTCATCGCGTGCGGTGCCCAGGGTGGCAACAGCCAATGCCTGGGTTTCTCCCCGGGTAAACAGCACCGAACCGTGTGCGCGCGGCAATACGCCCGCACGAATCGTTATCGGACGTACCGTACGTGTATCGCGGCCGTCGATGCGCGGTTCGCCATTCAGAATCTGGGTGCGGACAATCTTGGCTTCGATGTCGCTGAATATCGATTTCACCAGATTGACATGATCGGTTCCCGACCCTTCCGGCACGACCTCCGCCAATACCTTGGCGCGAGCGGTATCTATCTTTTCGGTGCGGGCCTGCTTCTGCCGCAACCCATAGGCCTGGCGCAAATCGTTTTCGGCGAGTGCGCTGATGCGATCGACCAGCGCCGTATCCTTTTGCGACGGCGCCAATTCCCACAGCGGCTTGCCGACTTCATCGGCGAGTTCGTTGATGGCGCTGATGACTGACTGCATCTGCTGATGGCCGTATACCACCGCGCCCAGCATGACGTCTTCGGGAAGTTCCATCGCCTCCGACTCGACCATCAGTACTGCCTGGCTGGTTCCGGCGACCACGAGATTGAGTTGCGAGGTTTTCAGTTCGGTGGCGGTCGGATTCAGGACGTATTCGCCGTTCAGATAGCCGACACGTGCGGCGCCGATGGGGCCATCGAAGGGAATACCGGAAATGGCGAGAGCCGCAGAGGCACCAATCATCGCTGGAATGTCCGAGTCCACTTCGTTATTGGAAGAGACTACGGTCGCGATGACCTGAATTTCGTTGTAAAAGCCTTCGGGGAACAGCGGGCGGATGGGGCGGTCGATCAGGCGGGAGGTCAATACTTCTTTTTCAGAGGGGCGGCCTTCGCGTTTGAAGAAACCGCCGGGGATTTTGCCCGCCGCATATGTGCGCTCCTGATAATCCACTGTGAGCGGGAAGAAATCCTGGCCGGGCTTTACGTCTTTCCTCCCGACTACCGTTACCAGCACCACGGTATCGTCCATGTTTACCACAACGGCGCCGTGTGCCTGGCGGGCGACCTCGCCGGTTTCGAGCGTCAGAGTATGGCGCCCGTAGCTGATGGTTTTTCTGGTGACGTTCAAGAGAGTTCCCTTTGAATGCTGCAATGCCGGGGAGCAGTTCGCCCCGACCGGCGAGGTTGAGCGTTTCGATGTGGTGGAGCGGACTTCATTGCCTGCCCCTTAAATTCTTCGGACCCGAATAAGCTTGTCCGAAAAATGCGAAGAAGCTGATCGGTTACTTGCGCAGGCCGAGTCGATCGAGCAACGTGCGATAGCGATCCCGGTCCGAACGGCGCAGGTAGTCGAGCAATTTACGGCGGCGGCTGACCATTCTGAGCAATCCACGGCGGGAATGGTGGTCCTTGACGTGATCCTTGAAATGCCCCGTCAAGTCGTTGATGCGCGCGGTCAATAGGGCGACCTGCACTTCCGGCGAGCCGGTGTCGGCTTTCGCCCGTTGATGATCCTGCAAAATCTGAGCCTTTTGGCTCGTCGAAATCGACATTACCTAGTCTCCGAAAGAAAGGCCGGTATTTTACCTTTGGAATCTTAAAGTTTCCAAGTATTTTTAGAGGCTTAATCAAGCGGCTAACGCGTGATTTTCGATGTCGGCGGATTGGAAACCAGACGTTTGGGAATGAGGGTTCCATCGCTGCAGCCCTCGCCAATGCCCAGAAACGCTCCCGTTGAAGCGTACAACCTGACAACTCCCGAAGCCGTACCGGTACCGGAAACAGGGAGCCCGTTTACGATGCGCTGGCTCGCCTCCGGGCCAAGGTAGACTGCGGGAAGTACTTCTACCAGCCGGTCAACCGGCAGCAACCGGGCGGCCCTGGAAGTTTCGTCCATCCCGCCCAGTTCGTCGAGACCAACTGCATCCTTCAACCTCAAATCGCGAATTTTTGTCCGACGCAGCGCCAGCAGGTAGCCACCGCATCCCAGCGCTTTGCCAATATCTTCGGCCAGAACCCTGATATAGGTTCCTTTGCTGCAGCTCACTGATATTTTCAACACGCCTTCTTTATTATCAATATATTGCAACGTATTTATTATAATACTTCGAGGTAACCTGACAACGGTTTCGCCGGCCCGAGCATAGCTATACAGCGGCTTTCCATCCTTCTTCAGCGCGCTATGCATGGGTGGAATCTGTTCGATTGGTCCAACGAATGATGCCAGTACCTGTTGCAGCCGGGCCTCCGTAAAATCGGGCTTCGCACCGGGTTGAATAACGCCCTCCGCATCACCAGTGGAGCTCATGAAGCCCAATTGGATGGTTGCGTCGTAACTTTTGTCCGCGTCGAGCAGCGCATGCGAGAACTTGGTCGCCTCCCCCAAACAGATGGGCAACAGGCCAGTCGCGAGTGGATCCAAGGTGCCGGTATGACCGGCCTTCGACCAGGAGTACAGGCGTCGTACCCGTTGCAGGGCAATGTTCGAGGAGATCCCGGCCGGCTTGTCGAGCAAGAGAACACCGTGGTTCATGATGACTGTCTCACGATTTCCGATTTCGCCCGGATCGGCCTGTCAAGATTTTTTACCGTCGGCGTCTTCCGGCTGGGAGGCGATGGCATCGTCAATCAGTTTCGACAATCGCACGCCGCGCTCGACCGACTCGTCATAGATGAAATGCAGCTCCGGGACGATTCGGAGTTTGAGGCCCTTGGCCAGTTGGGAGCGCAAGAATCCCGAAGCATGCAAAAGCCCGGCCTCGGCCTTGGCAACGGATTCGGGGCCGCCAAGCGTGGTAAAGAACACCTTGGCATGATGATAATCACTGCTGATTTCGACCCCGGTGAGCGTGATCATGCCGACACGGGGATCTTTGACCTGGGTCCGGATCAACTCGGCAAGATCCTTTTGGATCTGGTCGCTGATCCGGCCTAGCCGGGAGGGATTTTTCGCCATCTGCTGAATCGATGAGAATCCGAATCAGGAGCGGGCGCCGATCCGAATGCCCGCATCCTGTCGCATTGAGATGGAATTACAGACTGCGCGCGATTTCGACGACTTCGTAGACTTCCAGCTGATCGCCGACCTTGAGATCGTCGAAATTCTTTACGGACAAACCGCATTCGAATCCAGCTTTCACTTCGCGAACATCGTCCTTGAAGCGCTTCAGCGAATCGAGCTCGCCCGAATGGACCACGACGTTGTCCCTGAGCACGCGGATAAGCGAACCGCGCCGCACCAGGCCTTCGAGCACGTAACAGCCTGCAACCGTTCCGATCTTGGAAATCTTGAAGACCTGCCTGATTTCCACCAGGCCGAGGATGCTTTCCTTCTTCTCCGGCGTAAGCATTCCGGATAGCGCGGATTTCACCTCGTCCACGGCTTCGTAAATGATGTTGTAGTAACGCAGGTCTATGCCGTGCGCAGCGACCAGTTTTCTGGCCGTGGCATCGGCCCGGGTATTGAAACCGATAATGACGGCGTTGGATGCCAAGGCAAGGTTGACGTCCGATTCGGTAATCGCGCCAACTCCGGCGTGAACGATGTTGACCTTGACCTCTGCGGTGGACAGTTTTTCGAGCGACTGGGCCAGCGCCTCGTAGGAGCCTTGCACGTCAGCCTTGATGATCAACGAAAGCGCCTTGGCCTGACCGACAGTCATCTGGTCATACACGCCTTCCAGTTTCAAAGTCTGTTGCTTGGCCAGCTTTACCTCGCGGAACTTCCCTTGTCGAAACAGTGCGATTTCTCGCGCCTTGCGCTCATCGCCAAGAACCATGACCTCTTCGCCCGCCAGCGGAACATCGGAGAGCCCCTGGATCTCCACGGGAATGGAAGGTCCGGCTTCCTGAATCGCATGGCCGGCCTCATTCAACATTGCTCGAACACGACCGAACACTGCGCCGGCAAGGACCACGTCCCCGCGCTTGAGCGTTCCCGACTGCACGAGAATGGTGGCGACCGGGCCACGGCCCTTGTCGAGTTTGGATTCAATCACCACCCCGCGCGCGGGAGCGTTTTTCGGCGCCTTCAATTCCATGACTTCGGCTTGCAGCAATATGCGCTCGAGCAACTCGTCGATTCCCTGGCCAGTCTTCGCGGAAACGTCCTGAAACATGGCATCGCCGCCCCATTCCTCCGGTACCACTTCGTGCGCGGCCAGTTCCTGGCGGATTTTTTCGGGGTTTGCTTCCGGCTTGTCGACCTTGTTGACCGCTACCAGTATCGGCACTTTTGCGGCTTTCGCGTGATTGACCGCTTCCAGTGTCTGCGGCATCACACCGTCATCAGCCGCAACGACCAGGACCACCAGATCCGTCACCTTGGCTCCGCGGGCACGCATGGCCGTAAAAGCCTCGTGGCCAGGCGTATCCAGGAAGGTGATCATGCCGCGTGGTGTAGTTACGTGATATGCACCGATGTGCTGGGTGATGCCACCAGCTTCGCCGCTCGCGACACGAGTTCGTCGAATGTAATCAAGCAACGAAGTCTTGCCGTGATCGACGTGACCCATCACCGTTACTACGGGCGCCCTCGGTTCTGCGACGACGTCGTGCTTCTCTCCTTCATCGACCAGGAAGGATTCCGGGTCGTCGAGCTTCGCCGGCTTGGCGACGTGGCCCATCTCTTCGACCACGATCATGGCGGTTTCCTGGTCGATTACTTGGTTGATGGTGACCATGCTACCCAGTTTCATCAGTACCTTGATCACCTCGGCCGCTTTGACCGACATTTTCTGTGCAAGGGCAGCTACGGTGATGGTTTCAGGCACCAGCACTTCACGGATAACAGGCTCCGGCGCCGTAAATGTCTGTTCTGAAACCGCAGTTTCTGTCTTGTGCCTGCCACCCCGACCCGAGCGGGTGTGCCAGCTCTGCGCGCCGCCGGTCACATCGCCGCGTGTCTTCAGGCCCCTGCGTTTTGCCGATTCATCTTTCCATGCGTCTGGTTTTTTGGCGGGCTTGGGCTTGGCGGCCTTTTCGTTCGGCTTGGCGGCGGGTTTGTGAAGAGTGCCTTCGGTCGCTATTTTCTTCGGCTCTTCAACAGGCTTGACGGCTTCCACAACGACAGGTTGAGCCGGTTCAGATGGCGCCGGAACGGCCTCGGCTTCCTTGGTCGGTTTGCGCTTGCGCTGTTGCTTCTGTGCCGCCTCTGCGGTTTGGCGGGCGATCAATTCTGCCTGCTTGCGCGCTTCTTCTTCCCTCAGCGCTGTTTGTTCCGCACCGAGACCGACTGGCGCCGGTGGCGGCGGAGTTTCGACTTCCGGAGCGACGTTTTCAACCGTTTCAGGCGTGGCATCGCGCTTGACCAGCACGCGCTTCTTCTTTACCTCAACCTGAATCGTCCGCGCTTTGCCGGTACTGTCCGATTTCTTGATCTCGGTGGTTTGCCGTCGTGTCAGCGTAATCTTGTTTTTCGTATCCTTCGCACCATGAACCCGGCGCAAATAATCCAGCAACTGAGTCTTGTCGTGCTCAGTGAGAACGGTGTCATCGGCAAGCGCCTTACCGATCCCGGCGGCTTGCAACTGTTCGAGGAGCATCGCGGATGCTAACCCAAATTCCTTGGCAAACTGAGCAACGTTCATTTGCGCCATAAATTTTAGTTACCCCTGACTCGCTGCAAACCACGGTGCACGCGCCGTCATGATCAATTGTTTCGCGCGCTCCGTGTCAATTCCGGTCAATTCGATAAGATCATCCACAGCGAGATCGGCAAGCTCTTCCTGGGTCGTGACGCCTTTGGCTGCCAGCACCCTCGCAGTTTCGTTATCCATGCCGTCGAGCGTCAGCAGGTCGCTCGCGACGTTCTCAACGTGTTCCTCGCTGGCAATCGCTTCCACCAGCAATGCATTGCGGGCCCGGCTGCGCAATTCATTGACTGTATCCTCATCGAAAGATTCGATCTCGAGCATTTCATTCAGAGGCACGTAAGCAACTTCTTCGAGCGTGTTGAATCCTTCCTGGATGAGGATATTGGCCACTTCCTCGTCCACATCCAGCCTCTCCATGAAAACTTTGCGGACGACTGTGCCTTCCTCGTCATTCTTCTTCTGGGATTCCTCTTCGGTCATTATGTTGAGTTCCCACTGCGTCAATTCGCTGGCCAGACGCACGTTTTGTCCGTTCCGGCCGATTGCCTGAGCCAGGTTTTCCTCGTCGACCACGACATCCATGCTGTGGGATTCTTCGTCGACCGTGATCTTGCTGACTTCCGCGGGAGCCAGTGCGTTGATCACGAACTGCGCGGGGTCGGGTGACCACAAAATGATGTCAACACGTTCGCCGGCGAGTTCTGCGGTAACCGCCTGAACGCGGGATCCGCGCATACCCACGCATGTGCCTATCGGATCGATGCGCTGGTCATTCGATTTCACCGCGATCTTCGCCCGCGAACCGGGATCACGCGCGGCAGCCTTGATCTCCAGCAGCCCCTCCTCGATCTCCGGTACTTCCAGTTCAAAAAGCTTGATCAGAAATTCGGGGACGGTACGCGACAATATCAATTGTGGTCCGCGATTGTTGCGATCCACTTTCAGCAGAAAAGCGCGAACACGATCGCCAATGCGAAGATTTTCCTTGGGGATCATCTGATCCTTGGGCAGCGCGGCTTCAATGCGGCCCGATTCGATTATCGCGTTCCCGCGTTCCATGCGCTTGATTGCACCCGTCACGATGAACTCGTCGCGCTGCAAAAAATCATTCAGGATCTGTTCGCGCTCGGCATCACGAATCTTCTGCAGGATGACCTGCTTGGCCGTCTGCGCGCCAATTCTCCCGAACTCGACCGGCTCCAGCGGCTCTTCGACGAAATCACCGACTTGTTTGTCCAGCTTCTGTTCGAGGGCGTCCGTCACCGCAATCTGCTGCGCGGGAAGTTCGTGCTCTTCGTCGACGACGATTTGCCAGCGCCGGAAAGATTTGTATTCACCTGTTTCGCGATCAATCTCGACGCGCACATCCACGTCGTCCTTGAAGCGCTTCTTGGTGGCGGAAGCCAAGGCGAGCTCGAGCGCCGCGAACACAATGTCCTTTTCGACATTTTT
>JANXPQ010000440.1 GCA_025357235.1 Betaproteobacteria bacterium | reverse complement strand
GCGCGCCAGGCGCGACCTGGTCGAGCAATTTCAGATAGGCGGTGAGCGCGTAATCCTCAGGCGGAAAACTGAAGGTATACCCGCTGGAGAACATGAAGCGATACACCGGCGCCGGACAGCTCTCGCGCCAGTGCAAGGTGGCGCCAAGACGCACGAATCCGGGTTCGTAAATGGCGTAGCTCGGGTGCAGGCCGTAGCGCATGGCGAGCCTGAGCCCGTGGCGCACGTCCTCCTCGGGATTGAGATACACGAATCCCGGTTTGTCTTGGATCAGGTCGTCGTACAGTGAAAAATTGGTCGACCCGGGATCGATCGCGGCCCATTCGATCAGCCCGCGGCGCGCAAGTTCTTCGACATGCGCGAAGCGCTGCTGCGCCGTCTGCCCGCCGCTCCTCGCCCCTAGTCCGGCGGCCGGAATGGTCGGATAGACGATGGCGTCCACTTTGCTGCGGATGCCGTCGATGATGGCTGCGTAAACATCCGGACTCTGGGTTTGCCGTCCGGTCGCTTCGTCATAAGCATGGGCATGAACGATCGCGGCACCTGCCTGGACGCAGGCGATGCCCTCTTCGACTATTTCCTTCACCGTGACTGGAATGCGCGGCTGGTGTTTGCGTGTCCATGGTCCGTTCAGCGCGACTTCCAGCCACGTCTGGCCCTGCCCTGCTGCTTGCATAGGGGTATCGTTGTCCGGTTACTTCAAACCAGGGTGACGGCCAGCTCTCCCAGCCCCTCCACGGATCCGAGCATCTGGTCGCCCTTCTTCACGGCCCCGACCCCCGCCGGCGTGCCGGTGAATATCAGGTCGCCAGGTTTGATCAGGTAGTATTCGGACAGGTACGCAATCGTATCCTGCACATTCCAGATCATCTCCGCGAGATCCGCCTGCTGCCGCATCTCGCCATTGACCTTCAGCCAGATCTTGCCCGTCGAGTGATGCCCGTGGCTGGATACCGGGTGAATTGCCGCGATGGGTGCGGATTCGTCGAAAGCCTTGCCGAAATCCCACGGCCGCCCCATGTCGCGTGCCTTGAACTGCAGATCGCGGCGGGTCATGTCCAGGCCGACCGCATAGCCGAACACGAACTCCAGTGCCCTGGCCGCGGCAATGTTGCGGCCTTCGCGCTCGATCGCCACCACCATCTCGATTTCATGGTGCAGATTTTCCGTGCCCGGCGGGTAATGCATCTTGCCCCCACCCGGCAGCACGGCATCGGCCGGCTTGAGGAAGAAGAACGGCGGTTCTTTTTCCGGATCCTTGCCCATTTCGCGGGCATGGGCGGCATAGTTGCGGCCGACGCAATAAATGCGGTGGACAGGAAAACGCTCCTTGCGGCCTACGATGGGTACGGAGGGCACAGGGCCGATGTCGAACAACAAGTCATTTCCGTTCATGGTTGGGAAGAGTGATGGTCAGAAAAATGTGAAGGTCGATCTGCGCATTCCCAGCGGAAAGCGGCCGGCTGCGAACAAGGCGTATTTTTGCACAAAGACGTGAAGCTCTCCGCGTCCCGCCAGCAACGCCAGCGCGCGCAGATGAATCGAAGTCAACACAGCGCCTGGAGCCGCCTTGGCCAGCGCTTCATCACCGCCACAGAATTTCACGGCGCAGGCATAGGTCGATTCCGAATGGCCGTCGACTGCGCAAGTCAGCGTTTCCAGGAGCAACTGCGAAGTCGCCGGCCGCAGGCAAGTCGAGCGCATTGAGATAGCCGGCGGCAAGCCGTGCCTCGGTCTCGTCGAATGGCAGGCCGAGGCGCGAGAACCAGCGCTCGGCGTGGGCTATTGCAGTTGCTCCTCGCGCCACAGGCCCAGTGCCCGCTGCACCGGCCGGTCGGAATAGCTGAACAGCACGGATTCCTCCGAGGCGTACAACGCATAGGTCTGCCACGAAGGCACGACGAACGTATCGCGTGCCGTGAATTCGAAAGGTTCGCCGCCGATCACGACACGTCCGCCACCCTCGATCACCGAGAAGACGGTGCCATCCGTGCTGCGATAAGGACGGCCGCTGAACCCTTTCGGCAGCAACTGAATGCACGCCCCCATGGTCGGCATGGCCGGGCCGCCGGTGGCGGGATTGACGAACTCCATCTTGTGCCCGTGGCTCGCATGGGGTTTGTCGACTTTCGCCAGTTGCAGCAGGCTCTGGCGCGAACGCGAGTACGGATAGGCGAACACCGGTGAAGTGGCGTCCCTGGGCTGGAACGCGATCGGCAGCAGATTGTTGCCGTAACGCAGCCAGGCATCCCCTTCCGGACGAACGACTTCCTGTTCGTCGTGCGGATAATCCTCGGCAAAGCCGGCGTCGAAGAAGCGCACCAGCGGGATGTCCAGTCCATCGAGCCAGACGACTGGCTCGTCCGCGGCATTGCCATGGTCGTGCCACGTCCACGACGGCGTGATGATGAAATCACCCGGATGCATGGTCACGCGCTCGCCGTCGACCGCCGTGTAAGCCCCGGTGCCTTCGACAATCAGCCGCAGCGCTGTTTGCGTGTGCCGGTGGCTAGGCGCGACTTCGCCGGGGAGGATCAGCTGCCAGCCGGCGTAAAGCGAATTGGTGATCGCCGACTGCCCGGGAATGCCCGGGTTCTCGAGGATGAGCACGCGGCGTATCGCTTCCTTGGCCGTGATCAGGCTGCCGGACTCCGTCAGCCACGGGCGCACCTCGGCGTATTTCCACAAGGCGGGCACACAGGGTGACTGCGGCTGGCGCGGCACCAGCGCGCTCATCATTTCCCACAACGGCGTGAGATGCGCGGGGGCGATGCGACGATAGTAAGCTTCCCGCTCCGCGCGGGGATCCTTCAATGGCTGTCCCATACTCTCCTCCTCCATATCCCACATCCAAGACAAACTTTCAACGCAGAGACGCGGAGGAACATCTTGAGGAGCCCAGCTTAATTGCCGGAATCCTCGCCGCACGCGGGCATCCAACGTCATTGCCGTTGCGTCTTGGTCTGTCTTTGCACTTCCTTCCGCGTCCTCTGCGGTTAACGCCTCAGATCTTCGGTAAGGTCAGGCCAAAATCCTTTTCCACGAGCTCGGTAACACGCGCGAGAAAATCCTCTCGCATCTCGTCGTTGCTGCGGCTCTTCAGGCCCCAGCGCCGATACATTTCGTTGTTCTTCGACTTGCTCGCGCCGAAAAACCCCGGCGTAATCGGAAAATAGCGGTTGATGGCGTCCTGCACCGCGGCCTTGCCTGCTTCGGTTCGGATCAGTTCCATGCAGAAATCCTTGCCGAACTTGGCGTGGAATTTCTCCTCCGGCATGGTGATGCGCGCCAGGTCCCGCAACGGGTAAAACGAGCAATGCAGCAGGTCTTCCACCTGCAGGATCTCCGCGAAATCGGCGATCGCCTTGATCACGCAGAATTCCGGCCAGGTCTTCAACTCGAAACTGAAGATCGTCAGCGGTTTCTTCACCTTCGGATCCATCATTTTCATCGGAACGCCGATCTGTTCCGCCAGTCCGCGGAAACGCACATGATGATGGTACTCCTCCATGGCGACGCGGCAGGTCAGCCATTTCGCGTAAGGCGAAGGCGCCAGCGCGATGGCGGGTTCGTCGAACACCTGAGCGCCGTACAACTCGTTCACCGCATGGCTGATGACGATTTTTCTGACGGCGGTCTGGTATTCCTCCGGCTGTTGCGCCAGTTCGGCGACGGTTTTCACGGCAAGGGTGGCTGTGGCAGTCATGGGCGGGTCTCTCAGACAATCGGTTCGGTATTGAAGAATTCCAGGTCTGTGGAAAGGTCGGTCATCCCGGCGGTGAGTTCGCCGTCGATGGCCCGCGCGAGTGCCGCCTCATCCCAGTCGGCACCGGCGGACATCAGCGTTCGCGCAACCGGGCGAGGCTGGGAAAACAGCAGCAGTTCTCGCCCGCGCACCCCGAAGAGCTGTCCGGTCAGGTCGTGGGCGTTCGAACTCAGGAAAGTCGCGAGCCTGGCGACGTAGTGTGCCGGAATCTGCAGTGCGCGCTGCTTGTAGGCGGACTGGGCGTCGTTCGCAGGCTGGATGGATTCGGTTACCCGCGTCGCTGCGAAAGGCGCGATCGCATTGCAGGTGACTCTCGATCGCGACATGTCCATGGCGACGACGCGCGTCAGGCCCACGAGCCCCGCCTTGGCCGAGGCATAAGCAGCCTGCCCGAAGTTGCCGAACAATCCCGCGCTGGACACGATGTTGACGATGCGACCGGGCGCGCGGCCGTTTTTCTGCTGTTCGCGCATCAGCGGGGTTGCGGCAGCGAGAAGCGCAAAGGGTACCGACAAGTTGGTCGCGATGACCTGATCCCAGTTTTCTCGGCTCGCCCTGAAAATGAACGAATCCCTGAGAATGGCGGCATTGTTGATCACGATATCGATGGCGCCAAAGGCCTTCACGGCGCTCTGTACTGTGCGTTCCGCAGCACCGGCAATCGTCAGGTCTTCGCAAAATGCCACCGTGTTGGCGCCGAGCTTGGCGGCGATGGCTGCGGCCACCGATGGATCAGGATCGGCACCGGCAATCGATACGCCGCTGTCCGCAATGACGACCGAAGCGCCGTGGCGGTGCAGTTCCTCCACGATCGAAAGCCCGATTCCGCGCGCGCCGCCGGTCACGATCGCCACCCTGCCCGACAATGACTGAACGATACTCATCGCATCTCCGCGAGTTGCCTGGGCGCAGTTGTCGCGGGAAAAAAGGCATCCGCATGGATATCCCGGGACTCGACCCCGCGCGCGCGCGCCAGTGCAGTCGCCGCATCGACCATCGGTGGCGGCCCGGCGAAATAGGTTTTGAATCCCTTCATCGCCGCAAAATCCGCCGCGACCGCTTCCGTGACCAGCCCTCGCCTTCTCGGCAGCAGTGTCGTCGCGGTTTCACCTTCGGACTCGGACAACACGATGTGCGCCCTGAACCGGCGAAACCGTTTCTGCAATTCGGCCAGCTCCGCCTCGAAGTAAACGTCGCGCTCCGCCCGTGCTCCGAAATACAAATGCACCGGCTGGTCGAACCCGTCTTCGAGCGCGGTTTCGACAATCGATTTGATAGGGGCAAGGCCGCTGCCGCCGGCGACGCACAGCATTGCGCCGGCATGTCGTATGCGCAGGTAGGATGTGCCGAGCGGGCCGGACACCTTGACCATGTCGCCCGGCTTGAGGGCCGCCGCCAGACGGCCGCTCACCGAATTCGGCGAGGGCATGACGCGGATATGGAATTCGAGCTGCTTTTCATCCGGGCGACTGGCCATGGAATAGTCGCGAACGGCGCCGGGGGCGAAGGCAAATTCCAGGCTGGCGAACTGTCCGGCGGAAAACGTGAACGGCCCGCCCGAGACGATGTCCATCCTGAGCCTGAGTATGTCGTGCGTGAGCGCGGTCACGTCGGCCACCCTGCAGCGCAATACGCGCGAGGGGTGAACGATGAATGATTCGGCATCGAGCCTGCGCACAACGACGTCACCCCACACCTGCGACCGGCAGGCGAGAATGATGCCGCGGCCGCGCTCGTCCGCGGAAAGCGCATGCTCGGAATACTCCCGTTCCATGATGTCGCCCGATACAAGCTCACACCGGCACGTGCCGCAGTTGCCGGCCTGGCAGCTGTAGGCAAACCCGATGCCGTGCGCGAGCAAGGCCTCCAGCACGGTCTGGCCTTCCTCGGCGGGGGCGGA
Organism: Betaproteobacteria bacterium; assembly: GCA_025357235.1. GTDB lineage: Bacteria > Pseudomonadota > Gammaproteobacteria > Burkholderiales > JACQAP01 > JACQAP01. Next base: position 12,655 of record JANXPQ010000440.1, on the reverse strand, counting down.
CTGGTTCAGGTCGGCGACGGTGACGGTTACACTCACGGAAATGACCCGCTGGCAGGGTTGTGGCGGATAGACTACTATCGACGACAAGTATGGGAATCAAACTGTTGGATGTCAAACAATCTGACCGCTCCGCGCAGACCCGCATCGTGCGGGCGCGCAAGGCACCCGGTCTCGGTGTACTGCCGGGGCTAATCGGTTACCAGCTGCGGCTGGCCCAGCGGGCGATCTTCGCCGATTTCGCGGATGCTGTCGGCGAAAGCGGCATTTCGCCCGGGCTGTTCGGCATCCTGGTGGTCATCGGCGAAAATCCCGGATTGACCCAGCAGGCGCTGGCCAATGCGGCGCATCTGGATCGCTCCACTGTCGTCACCGTCATCGACAAACTCGAAGACCGTGGCCTGGTCGAGCGCCGCGCCGCCGACCGGCGCAGCAACGGCCTGTTCCTGGCGGTCAAGGGCGCCGCATTGCTGCGCGGGTTGAAACGCAAAGTGGCCCAGCATGAGAGCCGGGTCGTCCAGAACCTTTCTGCACGCGAGCGTGCCCAACTCGTTGCACTGCTTCAGCGCATCCTTCCGGAACGGCGCTGACCCGGAGACTGACGTGGCACGCAAACCCGCGACCCGCAAGAAGATCTTCCGTCCTCGACGCAAGACGCCTGGGCTGCCTCCCGGTTCGCTGGTGTACACCGGCGAGGGCAAATCGCCGGCCCCGCGCGTCACCATGCTCGATTACGACGAACACCGGGTCGTCGAGAAAGAGCTCATGCGGGTGGACGATTGCATCCCGTTCAAGGATGCCCAGACGGTCACCTGGATCAATGTCGACAGCGTCACCGAGCCCGGCCTGCTGGAGAATTTCGGCCGCGTCATGGGCTTTCACGCGCTGATGCTCGAAGACATCCTCAACACCGACCAGCGGCCCAAGTTCGAGGATTACGGCAATTACATTTACATCGTGGTAAAGATGCTCGACTACGATGCGAAGAAGGGCGAAATCGAAACCGAGCAGCTGTCGTTGATTCTCGGCCCGAACTACATAATTTCGTTCCAGGAGCGCGCGGGGGATTTTTTCGATCCGCTGCGCGAACGCATACGCAAATCGCTCGGGCGCATACGCAAGATGGGCACCGACTATCTCGCCTACGCGATACTCGACATCATCGTGGATCATTATTTCGTGGTGCTGGAAAAGCTGGGCGAGAAAATCGAGCAGCTCGAAGACATCGTCATCGCCAATCCGGGGCAGGACACGGTGCGCGCCGTCCACGCCGTCAAGCGCGAGATGATTTTCGTGCGCAAATCGGTGTGGCCGCTGCGCGAAGTCGTAACCAGCCTGCAGCGCTCAGAATCGGCCCTGGTGCGCGAATCGAATGCGGCTACTTTCGCGATCTGCACGACCACATCATGCAGGTCACCGACGGCGTGGACACGTTCCGTGACCTGTTGAACGGGATGCTCGATTCCTATTATTCGACGATTACCACGCGGACCAACAGCGTCATGAAAGTGCTGACGCTGTTTTCCGCGATTTTCATGCCGCTGACCTTCATCACGGGCATATTCGGCATGAACTTCCGGAATTTCCCCGAATTGGATTGGCACTACGGTTTCCAGGGCTCGCTGATCCTGATGGTGGTGGTCATCATCATCATGGCGGCCATTTTCAAGTGGAAGAAATGGCTCTAGCGCAGTGAACCGGGAAAAAGTCGGGCTCCCAGGTTCCATTCCCGGTCTTTCGTCGCGATCTCGCGGATGCCGGTTCCGGATTTTCCCGGATCACTCCGATTCGGAGACTCGCCCGCGCCCGCGTTTCAATGTCGAACGCGTGCGTTTTCCCGTAATGCGGCGTTCCTTCGATGCGCGCGTCGGACGCGTCGCGATGCGCTTCTTCGGCTTTTCCGCGGCAGCACGCAGTAATTCCGCAAGCCGCGCCAGCGCATCGCGCCGGTTCGCCTCCTGCGTGCGGAAACGCCCGGCATCGATCACCAGCACGTCCTGGATGCTGACCCGCCGGCCGCCGAGCCGGCGCAGCCGCGTCTTCACGTCCTCGGCAAGCGACGCACTGGCGCCAATGTCGAAACGCAGTTCCACCGCCGTGGAGACCTTGTTGACGTTTTGGCCACCCGGACCGGACGCCCGGACATGCCGAAACTCCAATTCTGCTTCGGGTATTGGGAAATGACGCAATACAGCGCTCCTCGATGGTGCGGTGTTACGTGTGGTGACGCAGGCATTCTGCCATCGCCAGCGAGCACCGTATTATGCCGCGCCGCAGCACAGCAAGACGCCCGACTGGCAAGGTTTTGAAGGCGACAGGAAATTTTCCCGGCATGCTTGCAATCGAAAATAATGAGGGCTACATTTGCGGCGGGCTCCCCTATAGAATGAAGCTTGAACAAGCAGTCAATAAGCAGGCGGCGTCAAGGGGTCGATCAGTTCTCCAAACAGTTGCGCCCAATCCACTAAATAAAACGAACGGGAGAGAGTTATGAAACGATGGACTTATAAAGGGGTCGCAAAGGCCCTGTCCGCAGCAGCTTTCGTCGGCTTCGCTTCCCAGGCAATGGCAGCAGATGTCACCTGGGACCGCCTGCTGAACGCTGACAAGGACGCAAACAACTGGCTGATGTACCACCAGTCGTTCAAGGGCTGGCACTACAGCGGCTTGGATCAAGTCAACGCCGACAACGTCAAGAATCTGCACGTGGCCTGGCTGCATACGCCTTCGGCCAGCAAGCGCGGCATCCAATCCTTCCCGCTCGTGGCGGATGGGGTTCTGTACTACACCAGCGCATCCGGTCAGGTGTGGGCGCTGGACGGCGCCAGCGGTGCCGTGATCTGGCGCTATCAGGCCAAGATCGACACCGAGCGCGCGGAAGGCACTTTCTACAACCCGTACAACCGCGGCCTGGCCCTCGGCTACGGCAAGGTCTACATCGGCACCGTTGACGGCCGCATGATCGCGCTGGACGCGAAGACCGGCAAGGTCGTCTGGGACAACACCATCCTCAGCGTCGAAAAGGGCAACAAGGGCTTCACCGGCGCGCCCGTGATCGTCAAGGACAAGGTCATCATCGGTTCGAACGGCGGTGAGTTGTCCGGCTGCTGCGGTCCGATTTTCGCAGTCAATGCGCAGACCGGCGAAGTGGCATGGCAATTCGACACCATCGGCGGTGACGAGCGTTCCCGTCAGTCCTGGGGCAATGATTCTTGGAAAATCGGTGGTGGCGGCGGCTGGATGACCGGCTCCTACGATCCCAAGACCAACACGGTATGGTGGGGTACCGCCAATCCGGCGCCCGACTACGACTGGGCCGGCGAGAACTGGAAGACCGATGGTCCCCGTCCTGGCGACAACCTCTACAGCTCCTCCGTGGTCGTTCTGGATGCCGACTCCGGCGAGTTGAAGTCGTACTTCCAGGAAATGCCGCATGACGCGTGGGACTTCGACGCTGCACCCGGCGAATTCGTGACCCTCGACAAGGGTGGCAAGCACTATATGCTGCACCCGAACAAGGGCGGCATCATTTTCGTCTACAACGCGGATCAAGTTGGCGGCGGCAATCAGCTGAAGGTGGAAAACGCCTACATGCTGGGTGAGACCTACAACTACATCAAGGGTGTCGATCCTAAGACTGGCGCGCTGATCGGCCGCCGCGACCTGCCGGAAGGCAAGCACACCAACGTGTGCCCTGCCATCGACGGCGCAATCAGCTGGAACACGGGTTCCTTCAACCCGGGCACCGGCCTGTACTACAAGATCGGCCAGGAATGGTGCTTCGACATCGAAGTCGTGAAGGCGGACCGTCCGGCGGACTTCTCCGGGCAAGCCTACTTCGGCGCTTCGTGGACTGCGACGCACCCGCAGGGCAAGAAGGCCTACGGCCATGTAACCGGCCGTGACCCGCTGTCCGGCAAGATCAAGTGGCGCACCGAGTTCAAGTACCCGCCGCTGGCCTCGCTGCTGTCGACCAAGGGCAACCTGGTATTCGTGCCTGGTGCCGACGGCAACTTCTATGCGCTTGATGCCCGCACCGGCAAGGAGCTCTGGAAGAACAACAACGGTATCGGCCACCACGGCGGCGTCATCTCCTACATGGCAGGCGGCAAGCAGTACATCGCCGTCGTGTCCGGCTGGGGCAGCCATGTGTCGGGCAACTACGGTCCGCTGTTCGGCCACCCGTTCACCGAAATGCCGACCGACGCCGGTCAGCTGATTGTGTTCAGCCTGTAATCGATCTTCTGCAGTAAAGCGTTAATTGCGGGCGGGGGAGCGATCCCTCGCCCGTTTTATTACTCGAACTCACCGCCATTGCGGAGAACCAGATGAAAGCCTCACGCAGTAAGAATATCGTGCTCGCCGTCGCGCTGGTCGCTGGCCTGATTTCCAGTTCAGGCTTTGCGCAGGATCCGACCGACGAGGCCGCGGCCAAGATCGACGAAAAATTCGGCGGCAACATCAAGAAACTGTTTGCGACGAGATGCAGTTGGTGCCACCAGGGTTACGGCATGAAACAGGCCGACGGCCCCAAACTTGCCGGCACAAGCAAGTCGCTCGCGCAGGTCATGGCGCAGATCATGAATGGCAAGACTCCGATGCCGGGCTTCAAGACCCAGCTCAAGTTCGAGGAAGTCCAGGCACTTGCCGAGTACATCAAGGCATTGCCGGTCGATTGACGCGCGATTGGCCCAATTAGCAATTAATTAGATTAGGGGCGGTCTGAGCCGCCCCTTTTTATTTCCGGACCATTTATTCGGCGCGCTGCAGTTCCATCCTCGCGCCGAATCCGGCGTGCTTGCCGTTGCCGCGCAATTGTTTGCCTCCCTCACCCAGTTGAAGATTCATGCTCAGCACGGCGCCATTGGCCCCGGTCGCGCTGAAGGTGAGCAATTTGCCGTCGAAGGACTGCTTTGCCAACGGGACCGGCGCCGCACCGAATTCGTCCAGGTTCGTGAGCGCGATCTGGCCGGACCCGTCACCGGCAATGTCCATCACCACCATTCCACTGCTCATGCCGATATACCAGGGCCCCTTCCACGATCCCTGCAAAGCACCGGTATCGGCAACGGCAGCGCCGGCAAAAAAAATAGTCATCGCGATGGCAATAAGCCTTGTTGTTCGCATCCTGTCCTCCGGCAATTGGATCCGGCCGGAAGCCGGATCATGCGCAATTCTAACCTCAGGTTCGCTGTCCGGCCCGGCAAAGGCGGCTGGTCACGGAACATGACGGGAAGATCCTTATAATGTCTTCTTACCCGAACACGCCCCCATACGAATGAATTTCTGCAGCGCCTGCGGCGCACCTGTCGAATACCGCGTGCCTCCAGGCGACAGCTTTGCCCGCCACGTGTGCACGAACTGCGCACTCATCCACTACGAGAATCCAAAAATGGTGGTGGGTTGCATTCCCGAATGGGAAAACAGAATTCTGCTGTGCCGCCGCGCGATCGAACCCCGCCTCGGACTTTGGACCGCGCCCGCGGGCTTCATGGAAAACGGCGAAACCACCGCCGAGGGCGCAGCGCGCGAAACGCTCGAAGAAGCCAACGCGAAGGTGGACGTGCTGGGCCTCTACGCCTTGTTCAACATTCCGCACATCAGCCAGGTGTACATGCTGTTTCGAGCGCGACTTCTCAACCTGGATTTCAGCGCTGGCGCCGAGACGCTGGAAACGAAGTTGTTCGACGAAGACGAAATCCCCTGGGACGAGATCGCTTTTGTCACGGTTCGGCGCACGTTGAAGCACTACTTCGACGATCGTCGCAGCGGCGAATACCGGTTGCATATCGGGACTGTCCAACCTGGGGAGAAAGCCGTTGAAACAATCAAGGAGTCCCCTACTTCATAGGGAGTCGGTCACACGGTCAGGTACACGCGTATGGCATGACGAGATCAGAGGCGCACTCTTTCCGATGGCTGGCAGGAAACATTTTCGTGGTAACCCAACAGCACTGAATTGCATACTCTCGTCACGGTTAAGATTCATTTAAGACTTCCTTGCTAAGGTGGTCATGCAGGACTTGGCGGCCGCACCGTTACCTCCCTTTCGGTGCGGCTTTTTTTACCCGGCTTTGCGCAAGCTGATTACCTTGCCCGCTGGGCGGTCGCAGCGAATCAGGAAATCATCCTGTACGGGGTCAATGTCCTCCCCGATCCTCGAGCGCTCCTTGGTGGCCTTCTTCTGCGCTTCCTTGAGGCCGCATTCAGGTTAACGACCGATCGTCAGCCAATGCGGTTTGCTGGCGTGGCGTTAACGAAGTTGCCAGATTGCGCCGGCGGGAGCGATGCGGAATGACAAGCGCGGCCCACGGCTGGCCTGGATTCAAGGCGCCCGCAACGCGTCGACGATGTTCAGGCGGGAGGCCCGCACCGCCGGCAGAAATCCTCCAAGCAGGCCCATGAACAACGCGAAGGCCAGCGACTTGGCCGCGATCGAGGGATTGAGCGTGAACGTGAACGCCAGCTCGGCAAAAGATTGCCAGTTCATCGTCGAAATCGTGAGGAACTGCATGAAGGAGGCCAGTATCAGGCCGATGATGCCCCCGACCAATCCCAGCAACAGGGCTTCCAGAAGAAATACCATGAGAATGCCGCTGCTGCGGAAGCCGAGCGCGCGTAGCGTGCCGATTTCCCCCGTGCGGCTTGCCACCGACGCATACATGGTGATCATCGCGCCGATGGTCGCGCCTATCGAGAAGATGACCGACAGCGTAAGTCCCAGATAGCCGATGAAGTTCGACAGCACCTCGGATTGCTCCGCATAAAACACCGATTCGCGCTTGGCTTCCACCGTGAGCCTCGGATCGGATTCAAGGCGCAGCTTCAGGTCGTCGAACCGGCCCGGATCGTTCAATTTGAGGATCAGCGAAGAAAATACCGGCCGGCGGAAGGCCTGCATGAGTTGTTCGACATCTCCCCAGATTTCGGAATCGAAGCCGCTCTTGTTCGCGTCGAACGTGCCGACCACGACCCAGTCACGCATGCCGAAGCGCAACTGCTCGCCAACCCGCGCGCCGCGAAATCGCTCCGCGATGCTGGCGCCCGTGATGATTTCCGAAGATCCCGGCCGAAACATCCGACCCTGGGCGATGCGAACCTGCGGGCGTAGATCCCGGCCGGGCGTTCCGAGGCCGCGAATGATCACGTTGGACGGTTTATCCGAATCGCGCTTCTGCAGGGTGATCAGCACGACCATCTCCTTCGACACCCGCGCGCGGCCATCGGGACCATATGCAATCTCCGGCTGGCTTTCCACCACCGCAGCCTGCGCGCGATCGATGCCGCTTTGCACTTCCGTTCCCGACGAGCGCCGCGTGACCACGACATTGTCCGGGGAGCCGGTGTCGACCAGTGTTTTCTTGAGGCCTTCCTGCAGCATCAGCACCGCGGCGAACACGAACACCACCAGCGCCATGCCTGCTGCGGTGAGTGCGGTCGTTAGTTTGCGCGCGGAAAGATTCTTGGCGGTGTAGGAAAACGGGATGACCATGGCGATTGGCTGCTATCCGATATTCCTGAGGCCATCGACGATGCGCAACCGGGCCGCGCGCAAACCGGGGAAGAGCGCCGCAACTGCGCCGACCAGCACAGCGGCCGCGAGCTGCATGATCACCGTGTCGCGTGAAACGCCGAACACGGGAAACAGCGTTCCCAGCTTGGCCGCAAACCATTGCGCAACCGGAAACGTGGCAAAAATGCCCGCGACAGCACCGGCCAGTGCAATGGCGAGCGATTCGCCGAAGATCAGCGCCATCAGCCGGGCCGGTCCGAATCCAAGCGCTTTCATCGTCGCGTATTCCGCGAGGCGCTCGCGGGCCGTCATCGCCATGGTGTTGGCCATCACCGCCATGATGATGAAGATCACGAGAAACGAAACCACCTGGATGGCCACCACGATCGCCTCCGTCATGGCAACGAACCCCAGCTGAAATGCCTTCTCGGTTTCGGTCAGCGTCTCGGCAAGCGAATTCCTGAACATCTGGTCGATTGCCCCGCTGACCGCCGCCGCGCGGCTCGATTGATCGATGCCCACGATGTAGACGCCCACCGTATTGGCGCGTCGCGGCACCGTCTTCTTCAGGGTTTCGTTGAGGTAGTCCCAGTGAAAGAAAAACTGCGATGTATCGGTCTTGGCGTCGGCACCGTCGTAGATGGCCCTGACGACGAATTCCCATGTGCCGGGGAAGATGGTTCCCCGCAACGGCACCACGTCACCCACCTTGAATCCGTACTGCGTGGCGAGCTTGCGGCCAACCACGCAGCCTTTGCGATCGAGCAGGAAAGCCTTCATATCCTCGGCCGGAATCCGGTACTCCGGATACAGTGGCAGGTAAGTTGCGGCATCGACAGCAAACTGCGGGAAGAAATTCTTCTCCGATACATAGATGCCGCCAAACCAGTTGGCATGGCTGACATGATTCACGCCGTCGACCTGCCGGATGCGCTCGCTGTAGGTGATCGGCAGGGGGAACACCAGGGAGATCGAGTTTCGCGTGATCAGGCGGGTGGTCGAGGCGTTCTCGGAACCGGCGAACCATGCCTCCACCACCGTGCGCAATAGGCCGAACGCCAGTATGGCGACGAAGATGCCCAGCACGGTCAAACCGGTGCGCAGTTTGTGGCGCAGAGCATTGCGCAGAACAAGCTTCAGGAAATACATATATTTTTCTTGGGGCCGCGAATCATGCGAGCTGGTTTGCCGACGCCCGGAATCACACAGCGACGGCGGGCAATCCTTTGTCCACCAGCTCGCCCTTTTCCAGGCGCTCGATCACACGAGCCCGCTCTGCGGCGCGCTGGTCGTGCGTCACCATCACGATTGTCTTTCCCATCTCGCGATTCAGCCGCTCCAACAATCCGAGAATATCCCCGGCGGACACGCGGTCCAGATCGCCGGTCGGCTCATCGGCGACGATGAGCAGGGGATCGGTGATGATGGCACGGGCGATGGCCACGCGCTGTTGCTGTCCACCGGAAAGCTCGGAAGGATAATGGGTCGCCCGGTCAGTCAGACTGACCATTTCCAGCGCAAGCTCGACACGCTCGCGCCTGTCGCGACGCCCCAGACCGCTAAGCAGCAACGGCAACTCGATGTTCTCGAACGCGGTGAGCACCGGCATCAGGTTATAGAACTGGAAGATGAAACCGATGTTTGCCGCTCGCCAGTCAGCGAGCTCAGACTCGGACAGCCTGGAAATATCCTCTGCGCCGATGCGCAATTCTCCGCTGTCGGGCTTGTCGATTCCGGCAATGAGATTCAGCAAGGTACTCTTGCCCGAGCCGGACGGACCCATCAACGCCAGAAATTCGCCCTCTGCAATATCGAAGCTCAGATCATGGAGTACCGGCACGATCTGCCCTCCCCGGCGATAGGACTTGAACAGGTGGCGTATCTCAATGAGCGGCGTGCTTGTCATTTACTTGGCCGCTGAGACCGCGGCGCCATCGCGCAGTTTTTCAATCGGCCTCAGCACCACCTTCTCGCCGGGTTGCGGACCGCGCCGGATTTCCACCAGGTCGCCGATCTTTGCGCCGGCCTCGATCGGCACCTCAACGAGTTTGCCGTCCTTCACCACGAACACGACGTCGCGACCGCCGCGGTTTGTAATGGCAGCCGGGTTCACTGCCGGCCGCGCCGTACGCTCGGTGTCGCCAACCTCTTTGGACAGGAACGCGGCTTTTGCGCTCATTTCCGGCAACACTCGCTCATCGGGCTCGAGGAAGCGGATCTTGGTCATCACCGTGGCCTTGGAACGATCGACTGTCGGTACCGTGCGGCTGACTTCGCCGCGAAAACGCTTGTCGGGCAATGCATCGAGCTGGATCTCCACGGGTTGACCGATATGCACCTTGGAAAGGCTGGACTCGGATACATCGGCTTCGACTTCCAGCGTCGTCATGTCGGCCATGGTGACGACCGCGCCTTTGCTGTCGAGCGCGGAAGAAAATGGCGTGACGATGTCTCCTACATTCGCGGCTTTCGTCAGGACGACCCCATCGAAAGGCGCACGGATGAGCGTTTGCTCGACCCCAACCTGCGCTCCGCGCAGGTTGGCTACCGCAGCGGCGATCGCGGCTTGCAGGCTGGCAATCTGGGCCGTGGCCTTGTCGTATCGAGCGACGGCGATGTCGTGGGAAGCCTGCGACACGAATCCCTCCGCCAGCAGACCCTGCGAACGCTTCAGCGCGGTCTGGGCATCTTTCTGCTCCGCCTGTCCCTGCGCCAGGTTGGCGCGCGCCACCTGCACATTGGCGGCCGCCTGCTCGCGCGTGGCCTTGACATCGAGATCTTCCAGGCGCGCGATGACATCGTCTTTCCTGACGCGACTGCCTTCCTGCACACCCAGCCAGACCAGCCGTCCGGTCGCCTTCGATGCCACGGCAGCTTTGCGTTGCGCCACGACGTAACCGGTCGCATTCAGAACGGTGAAACTTTGCGACGGATAGGCCATCGTCACGGTGACTGTTTCTACCTTCGACGGTGCGGTGGACATACGGTAGTAGACAGCCGCGGCTGTCAGAAGCGCACCAACCACCAGCAGTGCCGGCGCCAGCCCCTTCCAGCGGCTGCCTGCACGCGACCGGATGGATGCGGTTTTCGTGCGATCTATTTTCAGTCTGGACAGGTCGGGCGTATCCACGCGCAATCACCAATAAGAATAACGTCATTATGAAGGAGGCTCCCGGCGTTGGACCGGACGATTTCGATTACGTGCGGCGCGAGCCGGAAGAGGATTTCGATCAGGCAGGTGCGTTCGCAGCGCCGGGATCGTGATCGATTCTGGCCATGCACGCTACGTCACCGTCTGTTGCCGTTGTTGGATATTCCCCGGGCTTTTTGTCTATTCGACCACGCAAGATAAAGCTGCGGCCGCGGTCCGATTTCTCCATATAAGTCCATGTCTTTTATATATTTTCAACGCGCGCCGTCAGGCCGCAGGCAGGCAAAAGTGCTAATATTAAAAAATTGATGGCCCCATCGCGAGTTGGAGGGAGATGTCCTCCGGTTTATAGTGCAGTCCGATACTGCGAGAGATCATGCCTGCCAACACACCAGCACCAGCATCCCAAGCGGACGCGCGAAAGCAAACCCCTGCGTCCAATTCGCCCCCCGCTGGCCCCGCGAAAACCCAGAAAGTACCGGACAAAAAGCTCACGCTCGATCAGTTGCTGGCCGATCTGATCGCCGACAAGCTGGTGCCCCAGGACGCTGCCGAAAAGCTGATCACGCTGCGCCGCAATTTGCGCAGCAGCGATGTCCATCCGCTGATGATTCTCGCGGACCAGAAATGGAAGGATCCCCGCAATCCCAAGAAGCTGCTGACCCTTGAAGTCCTGACCGAGTGGCTGGCCGGCAAGGTCGGGCTTCCCTACCTGCACATCGATCCCTTCAAGATCGACTTTTCCGCAGTTACCAAGGTGATGTCGAACGCCTACGCCGAGCGATTCAAGATTCTGCCGGTCAGCGTCAGCTCCACCGAAGCGGTAATCGCCACGTGCGAGCCTTATGTTCGCGAGTGGGAGGCCGAGCTCGCGCGCATCATGCGGCTGGAAATCAAGCGCGTCGTGGCCAATCCGCAGGACATCAACGGCTACCTGGTGGAGTTCTACAACCTCGCGCGCTCGGTCAAGAGCGCCAGCGCTCTGCATGGCGCGGCACTTTCCGATATCACCAACTTCGAGCAGCTGGTCCAGCTCGGCACCAGCGGCAAACTGGATGCCAACGACCAGCATATCGTTCGCCTGGTGGACTGGCTGCTGCAGTATGCATTCGACGAGGGCGCCAGCGATATTCACGTCGAGCCGCGGCGCGATGTGGCCAACGTCCGCTTCCGCATCGACGGCGTGCTGCATCAGGTCTACCAGATTCCGACGCCCGTGGTCGCCGCCATGACGAGTCGCATCAAGATTCTGGGACGCATGGACGTGGTCGAAAAACGCCGCCCCCAGGATGGCCGCATCAAGACCCGCACTGCCGAAGGCGAGGAAATTGAATTGCGTCTGTCGACCATGCCGACCGCGTTCGGCGAAAAACTGGTCATGCGGATTTTCAATCCCGACGTGATCGTCAAGGACTTCAAGGAGCTGGGCTTCTCCGACGACGATCGCGAGCGCTGGCAAACGGCCGTGAAGCATCCGCACGGCATCGTGCTGGTCACCGGTCCGACCGGCTCGGGAAAGACAACGACGTTGTACTCGACGCTGAAACAGCTGGCCCAGCCGGACGTCAATGTCTGCACCATCGAAGACCCGATCGAAATGGTCGAACCCGCGTTCAATCAGATGCAGGTACAGAGCGGCATCGGGCTGGATTTTGCGTCCGGTATCCGTACCCTGATGCGACAGGATCCGGACATCATAATGGTTGGCGAAATCCGCGATCTGGAAACCGCCGACATGGCGATTCAGGCGGCGTTGACCGGACACCTGGTGCTGTCCACCTTGCATACCAACGATGCGCCGTCCGCCGTCACGCGTCTGCTCGATCTTGGCGTCCCGCCCTATCTGATCCACTCGACAATTCTCGGTGTCATGGCGCAACGCCTGGTGCGCACGCTTTGCCTGCATTGCCGTGAAGCCGCCGAGATCGATGCGGGAACCTGGAACATGCTGATATCGCCCTGGCAGGCGGAAAAGCCGCAGCAGATGTATTACG
>JANXPQ010000490.1 GCA_025357235.1 Betaproteobacteria bacterium | reverse complement strand
CCCGGCTATATCGAGCAGGTCTGGAGCCTCAAGGCGCTCAGCGGAATCGTGATCTATGGTTTGCCAATCGAAGAACTGATGTTCGGATTCTCGTTTGGTCTGTTCTGGACGGGCATATACGAACACTTCACATGGAGACGCAGTGTTGCCGGTTAGCCTTCGCCAGGCGGCCGTCATCGCCGCGTTGAAGCGGGCGCGCACACTGTCGGTGCTCATCGCGGTCGGCCTCACGTTCGGGATGGCGCAAGCGGCGGCGGTCAACCCCGATCAGCCTATACGGCTGGATGGAATGGAACTCTTCTTTGGGTTGATTCCTGCCGAAATTCTGCGCGGCCATCCGAGCGACCACGAAGAGCGAAGCATGCATGGCGGCGTTCCGCGCGGCAAAGGGGTTTACCACCTGATCGTTTCCGTGTTCGATGCCAAGACAACGACACGCATTACCGATGCCGTGATCACGGGCAGCGTCATCGAAGCCGGCATGACAACCCAAAACCAGAAACTCGAAGCGATGTCATTCGGCGGTAACGTTGCTTACGGCAACTATTTCGCAATGTCCAATCCGGGTCCGTACGAAATCGTCGTCAATGTGCGGCGACCTGGCGAGCATAAAACGGCAACAGCGCGCTTCCAATACTGGCATTCGCAGAGATGAGCGCAGGCGGTCAATGGTGTCATGGCGTTTCCGTGAATACCGGTGCAAATCCTCCTCCGGGCGTGCGGAAGTTCGTGGTCTGTCCCTGATACAGACGCGCCGCGACGAGCTTGACCACTCCGGCGTAGGCATAGTTGCGAACATCGGCCTTCAATGCCGTGGCGGTCGGAATGTCGGCGACGTGCCGCTCGCTGGGGGCGACGAGCGCCTGCGCTACATATGTGCTCTTTGCCATTTCCTCCCACACGCGCTTCGTGAGCTTGTCGCCACGATAGGTGGCCTTGCTGCCGTAGCCGGCGGCAGGTTTGAAGAAGAGCTGACGCCGCTTCGCCCACAATGCGTCCCTGTTGCCCGCCGTCACGATCTCGGTGTGCGGGATCGCGGCGAGCAGCGTGGAAATTGCATCATCGGCGACGCCCGTCTCGCGCAGGAACGACTCGTCGCAGAACAAGGTGAGGTTGCGCTTGTCTGCATAAAGCGCATGCGCACGCGGATGAGGGCTGACAACAACTTCCCCGGCGAGGTATGCGAGCATAAGCGCCGTCTGAGCAGGCCGCTGCAGCGCGAAATCGGTCAGCCGGTTGTAGACGAAATAGACGGGCTGGCTTCCATGCCACAAGCGCGCATCTTTCCGGGCGAACTCGCGAGGATCGCAGATCGTCACCTCGATACCGTGACGGCTGAAAAGTTGCCGGTACAGAAGAAACTCGGGGTAAAGATACTGCTGCTCCGGAGTCTCGTCGACGATCGCCACCGACTTCAGCGGAGCGTCCTTGCGCTGCAGACGCCATTCTGTCATGAATACCTCGAACAGCGCCTCCTCGATGTCGTCGGATTCCATCGGCGCCATCGCGAGCCCGGCCGCGTCTGCGCAACAGGACCGGTGCGCACGCCCCAGAATCGCGTTGAGGAGTGCGCCTCCGGGATTCGTATTGATCTCTATCAATTGCGGCCCAATAGCGGCCAAGTGAAAGTCGTATCCCAGGAGACCACCGGGCGAACCCGGATCGAAGCGTGCGATCTCGGGAGCCCAAGCCAGCGCCGCGCGGTGGAAATGCGGCGTTGCGACGACTGCTTCCACCGCGCCGATCACACGCGCCATCCCTTCGACGTGCTCGCGCGAGACGAACATCGGCACGGACGCGAAGAGATGCGGATGAGTCTCGACCAGGGCACCGGACAGGCCGCGAGCGCCCAGATCCGCTTCGAGCCCGCGGCGCAATGCCTCCTCATCCAGGCTGAGGCAATAGCACGTGCGGTTCAGCGCGTCGATCGACGTGGCCGCTTGGCAATCGTTGCTGCAGCCCTCCAACCCGGGCTGCACGGTGAACTCCGACATTTCATGGACCTCCAGCGATAGGCGCAATTTCAGACCAATTGCGATACGACGTTCTGCAGCCGGCCTTGCGCAAGAGTCTCCATGCTCGCAAGGGTGGTGTCCAGGATACGTCGCAGCCCTTCTTCTGTATTGTAAGCGACGGGCGGCGTACAAGGACGACACTCCCAAGCGGGACCAAGATACCGACCGCGATGCGCCACACCGGTCGACGGGAAGCACTGGATACGGCGGGAATGTCGGTGGGTGGGATGATCTTGCCCCCGCTTTACGTTTCAAACATATATCGATCCTTGCCCTTTTATCTCCACAAAGTAACTATCAGCGTGACTGTACCGACATGTTCGTGACTGGCGACGTTTTTTCTGCTTTGTGTACGTCAGTGCACAGAGCATTTTTCTGGGGCGGAAAATAATTGCCGTGACCTGCCGTAGCGATATATAGCAATCAAACAAATCAAGAGGTGACAACTATGATGCAAGGTGATTGGATGGGAAGCTGGGGAACTGGTTCCATGGGCGGGTGGGGCGGATTATGGA
>JANXPQ010000479.1 GCA_025357235.1 Betaproteobacteria bacterium | reverse complement strand
CACCCTGGATGGCAAAACTTGGCCTCGATGCACATAACAGTGCGCACCGAGAACATTGGGCTCGGATTAAGGCGCTGAATAGACGCATTGCAGGCGAGCTCGACCTCGAATACGACTCACTGAAGCCTGTTGCCGATCTAGTTTCCCGTCTGACAGAATCCATCTCGCTTTATCTCGACAAGCCTTTTACTTGGACTCGGGATCCGAACAATGAACAGGAAGCTGAGGCGGCAATCTCTACTATCCGACGAGGCGTCTCCACTGCCCTGCACGAGGTTGCAGTCAAACGCCTGATTGAAGAACATCTAGGTGAGTGGCGAACCGCTTATAGCGGCCCAGAATATCGTGGGACCGGATCGACACGTAGAAGAGCTTTGATGTTCCGGCACATCTACGACGAGGCGGCTCCACTACCGGATACCGTAATGACGGAATCTTCAGCAGCATTTCTCGCCGAGATCAGGGCCATTGTAGAAAGATCGATAGATGAAGCTGGTGGAGCGATTCGCCTACAGACCTACGCTGCGCCGGAACTTGTGAAAGCGTCCTAACTCCAATCAGTGACCACGGAACTCTGGCACGTGGAGGCCGGCCTTGAGGAAGAGCATTGGCCATTCTCGATCGGGACAACGCCTTTTCTACGGTCGCGACGGCGGCGCCTATCACTCACGCCGCACGCGGCGCACCGGATTCCACGAGTAAGCACTCGAACTCACTGAGCACGATCCCCGACGGCGTGCTCGGGCTCATAAGAGGGCACGCGAGCACGCTGAGCCGCCGCTTGCGCGAGCAGTCCCATGGCCAGAAGCTCTTTCTCCGTGGCCACGGCGGGCATCCGGCGCAGGTAAGCTTCGACGCCTTGCGCCAATGACTCCTCACCTAATGCTCGCAGCAAGACTGTGGTCGCACTCCAGTTCTCGATGACGCGGTCGCGCATAGCCAGAAGCTTGGCCTTGTCAGCCTCGGGCACAAGTTGGCCGCGCCGTAGCTCCTCAGCCACCCTTTCCACTTTGCGGCGTAAGAACGTGGACCGCCCGCGCTTGATAGCCCGGTAGATACCGTCTTTCTTCTGATCTTTCGGTTTGCCTCGCAACACCGCGGGCGTGGCGTTGGCGGCCACACCCAGTTCACGCAAATATCCCGCGAAGTCTTCCCGCCATTCTCTGAGCGTTGCCTTACGGATATACAGCCTCTGGCCGTCTTCGCTCTGGGCTTTTACCACCAGGTGCACATGCGGATGTCCCTGGTCGGTGTGCAGGACCATCGCATAGCGATGCTGAAGCGCGAACTTCTCGCGGGCGAATTTCTGCGTCGCCGCCAGCAGTTTCTCCGCCGGGGTACCCGCTGGCATCGAGAAGACGATGTTGTGTACCTGCTTGGGGCGGCGGTCCTTCTCCCCGGCTTTGGGCTCCGGCCGGTATTGTCCTTTCCCCGCATCGAGGTTCCAGTCGTCGACCAGGTAAGCCGCGACATCCTTGCCATGAAGCTTCTCGCCCTCATCGGTGAGAACTTCGAGCTTGCCATGCCGGTCGATGTAGGCAAAATGGGCTTGTACCGCGTCCGCGCTCTTCCCGCCGCCGGAGACTTTGATCATGACTTCCGGGACACCAGATACGGTGCGGCCGATCTGCTCCAGTTGCGCGGACGTGAACTGCAGGGGTGTGTGGCGCCCGCGCCGGCCGTAGCTCACCAGATCCAGTTCGGCCAAACGCCCACTGCTGGGCAGGTTAACTCGCTTGGGCATCGGCCGACTCCCAACTAATGCGATTGACCTTGACTACGTCACGTAAGGCCTGCCGCAGTTCCTCCAGCGCATGCAGAACGACTGTGAGTTCCGGCCGCAGTCCAGGATCGACGCCCTGCCCTTCGCTGATCCGTCGGGCGATCTGACTGAGATTGCGGCCCAGGGCGCTGACTTCGGCAAGGCTGCGCTCGAGGCGCGCCAGTTCCTCGATCGGCATAGGAGGATCCGCACGCACATGCGCTCGAATGAGGGTGGCGGCGTAAGTGGTGTACTTCATGCCACGCGCATGCGCCCGCAGTCGAAGCCACTTCCCATCGCCAGGTCGCAGCCGAAGCGTGATGCGATCCCCATCCCTCGTCTCGCCGTGGCGCTCGTCACCGGCGTCATCAACCGGGTTGCGCTCCAACACCGAATCGACGAGCAGTCCCAGGAGCTTGGATTCCGACAGACCACGACTCGCCGCCAATGCGGCGAACTGACCTTTCCGGTCGGGCGTAGCCCAGGCGGTGATCTGTTGGCGGGCGGCGGGTCTCGTATCCATGCCGTTTATTAATATCCGTGTACTATATTTGTCTGACGCCAGTCTATCCTGCCCTCAAGGCCGTTTCAAGTATTTTCGTTCGCGGCGCCGAAGAATCGTTTCTAGCGGCAGGCTGTGTGTCGAGTGGCTCCCACCGTTAGTCCAGGTTTGGCAAAAAGTGTCCATCAATACGAGGCGTGGATATTTTTCACACGTGGCTCGCAAAAGAAGCTCGGCTGGGCTGCTTGGTCGCAGCAGTCGAGGTCAGGCTGTGGACTTTCTTGAGGGCGCCGCCTCCAGTCGTCGGCTGCCCAGGGGAAAGGACGCCGAGTAACCGCTGGCCGGACGCGTCGCTTGCGACGGGTCCGTTTACCGGGGGATGCCATACGGCGGGGGTCTCGCAATGCGAGTCCCCCGAGAGAGGTTTTTCTACCCTTGCATGGATCAGAGCCGCTATCAATTCTCGGACGCGTCGACCTGATATTTCGGGCGAGCGCCTATCACCGCGGCCTTCTCAAGCTGTCCCGCAAAATGAGAAAAGCGGTTGCAGCGTTGCGTGCCGCCTTTTCCATGCAGGGATCGGCGGGTGCTCATGCGCCTGCGGGGTTGAAGGTCGCATTTCTGCCATGCATTGCTAACCCGGACGGCTTTTCACCGAAGGAATTGGAATGGATTTGAATAGTGCGGCGAGCGCCACAGGACAGAAAAAGAGGGAGCGGGTTTGC
This sequence comes from Betaproteobacteria bacterium, assembly GCA_025357235.1. Lineage (GTDB taxonomy): Bacteria > Pseudomonadota > Gammaproteobacteria > Burkholderiales > JACQAP01 > JACQAP01. The sequence continues at coordinate 296 of JANXPQ010000479.1, read as the reverse complement.
CGCTCCCCCATGCAACTTTAGATAAGTCCCCTTTCCGCGAAAGAAAGTACTGCCGATCCACCGACAACGAAGTGATCCAACACGCGAACATCGACAAGTGCCAGCGCCTGCTTCAGAGCCTGGGTCAGCGTTTCGTCGGCATGGCTGGGTTCGGCGATGCCCGAAGGATGATTGTGCGCAAATATTACCGCGCCGGCATTGTGGTGCAACGCGCGCTTTACAACTTCGCGCGGATAAACACTGGTCTGTGTCAACGTACCGCGAAACAGCTCCTCGCTCTCGATAACACGGTTTTG
>JANXPQ010000395.1 GCA_025357235.1 Betaproteobacteria bacterium | reverse complement strand
CTCAGGACGTAGGACTCAGGACTCAGTGAAAAGCGAAGGAAAAGGCTTTGGAGCCTTTACTGAGTCCTGAGTCCTACGTCCTGAGTCCCGTTTCTACTTCAGCCCAAACAACCACGCATCAATCCAGTAAGACTTCCCACCCCCCTTGTCGCCCAGATGTTTGCGCGTGGATTCGACGACGTCGACCGCCCATGATTTGTCCGAGGGCGGGGGCGGCGCGTTGCCGAATACGGTTTCCACGGCGATCTCGCCGAGTTGCCGGTAGCTTTCGAACTGCGATTCTCCGTAGAACTGGTTCGAGGTCGGTTCCTGCGGGAAATATTCATTCTTCGCGGCGTAGTTCTGGACGTCGCGGGACTCCTTGCCGCAAAGCACCGGCTTGAAGCAGATCAGCACGCCGTCCGGTGCATCCTCGCCGTCGATCGTCGAGTAACGGATGCGCCCGATCGCGCAGTACTTGCCGCTGTCGTCGTCCGGCCCGGTCTGCCGGTGAATGGGCAATGATTCGAATTCGATGGGGATCCCCAAGTCGATGCGGATCTTGCGCACCGCATTGCCGAGGTCTTCGAACTCATAGTCCGGGTCCGCGCCCGCGTCCGTCACCACGATGAAGCGGCAGCGGCGCAGCACCATTTCGAACAGGCCCATGTTCTCGAAATGCCCGCCGTCCGAAAGATAGATGTAGGGGCTCTGGTCATCGGTCATGCCGAACGCTTCCGACCATAACGGCCGCAGCAGCAACCTCGGTTCGGCCAGCCGATAGGTGTCGGCTCCGGCTACGCCGGGATTGCCCAGCCACCAGCCGAGCCGAACATTGAAAAGCGTGAGGAGCAGCGCCGCGAGTGTGGACGAGGAGTACCCCATGTTCGGGCTGACGGCGGCGCCGGAAACCGCCACCGCCGTGCCGATCGAGATGCCATTCTCTCCGCCATAGTCGCGCGAGTTGCGGAAGCCCAGGTAGTACGTGCCGGAATGCATGGGCGTGACCACGAACGGCGCGGCGTTGCGCTCCTGCCAAGCGAGCTTGTTGCCATGCACGAGGTTGAGGGTCAGGTTGATCACGTGCAGGAGCTTGTGCGGCGGCGGCGGCGGAAACTCGTACTGCCTGATCTCCTCCGGGAACGCCATCTCGATCAGCTTGCGATTGCCGAAGATGACATTTCCCTGCCGGTAGTAATGTTCGACGCTCGCGATCGCGTCTTTGCGTCCCGGTTGTTTCCCGAGCTCGCCGAAGGCCTTTGCCTTGTCGAGGCGGATGGTTTCCAGAACCCGGTTGAGCGTCTCCATCACATCCTGCTGCAGCGCCCGCAGTACCGGTGCGTGTGGCGTCGCATTTCGCAAACGCATGGTCAGCACGGAAGAGGGGTCGAACGCGGGGGTGCACATGAGCTGCACCAGCAGTTGCGCGGGATCCGTCGGTACGGTTCTGGCGCCGCTCCCCTTGCCCATCGCATCGCGCAGCATGCCGACGAAGCGGCCGATGTCCTTGATGTCGCCTTCGCGCAGCAGGCCGGACTGCAGTTCGTGCATCTGCACGTCGTCGAGCGGGTCGAAACCGGTGAACGCATTCGGCCTGCGATCGGTGCCGCGCGAAGCGCCGAGGAACGTGCGCACGATGCGAATCCGGTAGACGGCATGAAGCGAGAACTTGTTCAGGTTGATGATCGAGCTTGCCACGGCGAGGAACACGACCAACCCGGCGATGAGCGTAACCACGATGCGCAGCCGGGTCTGGCAGACGATTTCAAGATGCAGTTGCGGATCGCTGAAGACGCTAATGCCCGCGGGCAATGCGTCCTGCATGCCGCATGCCTGCCTGATCGGGGCCAGCTCCGCCGGGAACATGTCGCGAAGTGCTGTGAGGAAAGCGCTTTCCTCGAAGCCCGGACCGGCGCCCGCCCAGCCGAGGAACGCATCGAGGCCCGCGCTGGTGAGCAGCGACAGGAAAGCGAGGAAGACCACGAGGAAGGCCGCGGACGCCACAGTCAATGCGCTTCCACCCAGCAGCGATGCGGCCGGTTTGGACTGACCCGCGGACGCGGAATTCTTCTGACCCGTTGCCGACGTGAGCGAGCTTCTGCCGAGCAAAACGGCGATCAATCCCGACACGCCGCCCAATGCGCCGATCAGGCGCGGAAATTCCAGCAACAGCGGCGGCCCGAACAGCGTGATGGCCGACAGGGCCACCCATCCCACTATGATGATGAGGATCCACGCGCCGAAGCGTGCCCACCACTCGCGATCCTCGTCTTCGATCCACTGGTATTTCGATACGGCACCGATGAACAGCGTCATGCCCGCCAGCGTCGCGCCGATCACCGTGGGCACCGCCAGGACGGTGTAGACATGCGCCGCGTACGCGGTGAACGACCAGAGTTCGAAGGCCGGCTCGATGCGCGATCCCACCTGGGCAGCATAGTCCGCCAATCCCGAGATGATGCTGAATGTCAGGAAGCCCGCGAACAGCATGGCGATCAGTTCGTTGAAGCGCTTTCCCAGGCCCCGGCGCGGCAACAGGGGAAAGGTCACCAGCCAGGCGACGAAAATAATGATCTCGCCCCACACCACCAGGTGATCGAAGCCGATGCGCCCGATTGCCCCGATCATGTCGGGCAGCGGCAGGGCGCTCAAGATGACGCGGATCTGGAACCAGCTCAGCGGCGATTTTTCATGCGGCAATCCCCACACCAGCAAGGTCAGGGAGATGGCGAAGACGAAGAGCGGCAGCACGCCGAGGATCACCACCCAGCCCTGGTGGCCCAGCTTTTCCTTCGCCTGATTCAGCCTTCGCCGCAAGCGGCCCGATTCCGCGGGCGCGTTGGAGCTCGCGGTATCGGTCACGCTGGGTCGATGGACGTTGATGCAGATCAGCGTCAGCAGCACGGCGCAGCCCGTCATCCACACGATCCAGGGGAACAGGCTGCCGCTGCCGTACATCAGCGCGCCGTACTTGACGCGCCACGAATGCGCGAGCGCGGAATACAGGCGCGGCGCCGACAGGACCAGCAGCAGGAACGGGATGATGACCAGCCAGTTCAGCGAAAGATTGCGCAGGTAAATCCCCACCCACGTCCAGGTATCGGCGGTGAACAATCCGGATTTCGGATTCAGGAAATGGCTGTAGTCGCGCAGGAAGCGGATCGGCTCGGGCGCCGGTTCTGTTTTTGTCGTCAGGCCCTGTGTTTCCTCCTGCGCCCGCGTACTCAATTCCCTAACCACGCCGGCGAGTCCGTGCGGATGGCGATGGATCCAGGTCGAAAGCCAGCTGCCGACATAGCCCCCGCCGGATACGGTGGAGAGATAGTCGAATTTTTCCAGCACGCCGCGGCGCGCCAGCCCGCCCAACACGCCAAGCCCGAATGCCGCGCTGCGTATGCCCCCGCCCGAAAGACAAAGCGCGCTGCGTATTCCATCCGGACCGCGGAGGTTCTGGATTTCCTTGTACAACGCCGTCAGGCGGGTCGTATCGACGCGGGCAATGGCGTTCTCCGGGAACGCCGCTTCAAGCAGAATGCGATTCAGCTGGACCTGCTCGTCGTACGCAATCTGATCCGCGGCGGACAGTTCCGATTTCGGCGCGATGGACGTGGTGGCATCGGCCTGGAAGGTTCGTGCCTGCGGTTGCCCGCTGCAGCCCGGATGCAACCGGGCCAGTTGCCGGGCCGCGTTGTCGCGCTCGAGCAGGGTGTGGTCGTAAAGGTTTTCCGGTTGCAGGAGCAGTTCATTCAATTTCAGCAGCAACAGTTGCTCGAACTGCCTCGTCCAGGCGCCGTCGTGCAGGGGCGGCGGTTGCGTAAACAGCTTGGCGCGGATTGCGCTGATGGCCCGGCCGTTGTGGCTCAGGTAGGGGGAATCGAAGTATTCCCGCAGTTTCTCGCAGTTGACGTCCGCTTTCTCGAGCAGCCAGTCGGGCGCCTTCGACAGCGGGCCGTGCGCCGTGACGAATTCTTTCTCGAGGACTTCGCACAACCGCAGCGGAAATCTCTTGAACAGCCGGGACGTTGCTTCATCCGCTTTCATATTCCGCTCCCTGTTTTTCGGTCGCCAGCAGCCCCGATTTATGCGAAGAAGATACATGAAAAGCGGTCGTATCGGCACATCGGCAATGGCATTCGACGGCCTACTGTCGGTTATCGGCGACAACTACTGCACGTGAAGCCTGAACCCAACACGGAGGCACAGAGAACACAGAGGGCACAGAGGAAAGCGAAAAATGAATGACAAGATGACGCAGCGTCGGGAACGAGGAAGATCGGACTCATTGTTGCAGCGTCAATTCGCATAACATCGTTCAACTTACATATCACTTGCTTCGTATTTTCTCTGTGTCCTGCGTGTTCTCTGTGCCTCCGTGTTGGGTTGAGACGAGTTAGGCCCTACCCTGGCCTCATACTGAGGACTATGCTATCGCAATGCATACTCCGATCGCCAGAATGGTCCTGTTTGCCGCGCTGGCGGCGGTTTGCACGCCGCTGCGGGCGGCTGATCCCTCCCCGGTCCAGGTGTGCGATTTCAACGGCGCGGATTTCCTGAGCTCGGGCGACAAGCAGAACGGCCGCTCGGTCGATGAGCTGGCGCGCGACCTGCCGAAATTTCTCGAGGCGTGCCGCAAGGCGGTGGAGACCGAGCCCCAGTCCGCCCGCCTGCATGCGCGCTACGCGCGGGTGCTCGCCGTCGCCGGCAATGCGGACGATGCAGTGAAGGAAGCCCGCGTCGGGACCGAGCTCGGTTCGCCGATGGCGATGGTTTTGCTCGGCGTGATGTTCGCCGACGGCAACGGCGTTGCGCGCGACTACGGTGCGGCGCTCAAGCTGTTTCGCGAAGCCGCGAAGAAGGATCACCCGCTTGCGTCCTTCAATCTCGGCGTCATGCTCGCCAACGGCTGGGGGACTGCGGCTGACGATGCCGACGCAGTCGCGCAATTCCACCGCGCGGCCGCCGGCTTCGACCCGCTGGCTATGCAGATCCTCGGCGAGGCCTACGCCAAAGGGCGCGGTGTCGCCGTCGATCCGGCTGCAGCCGAGCGCTGGTGGAAAAAGGCCGGTGAACGGCCGCAAGCCCTGCCGGAAGGACGCCGCAATCCCATGCGCCTCGCGCAACTCGGGCGCGTCGAGCCCGATGCGGCCGCATTGGTCGCATGGTACGAGCGGCAGGCCCGCGCCGGAGAGTTGTGGGCGCAGAACTATGTGGGCCACCTGTACGAGGCCGGGCAGTGGGTGCCGCAGGATTACGCGACGGCGCAGATCTGGTATCGCAGGGCCGCCGAAGCGGGCTTCGGCCCGTCGCAGATGAGCATGGCCATGCTCTACTCGAATGGACTGGGCGTGGAGCGCGACCAGGCGGAATCGCGGCGCTGGGCGATGATGGGGTTGACGCAGTCGTGCGATCGCGCCGTGCAGGCTGAGCCGGGCGCGAACGCTTGCGACCGGTTCGCGGCGGACTCGTACGACCCGGGCAAGGTGGTACCGGGCCTGAGCGCATACTGCATGAGCCGCTACGCGGAACAGGCCATCCCCGCCTGCCGGAAGGCGGTCGCGGAGTTTCCGTCCACTTTGCGCTATCGCGCGCAACTCGCGCGTGCCCTCGCCCATGCCGGCAAGTTCGACGAGGCGCGCCGCGAAGCGGACATTGCGCAAGCGAAAGGCTCGACGCTTGCCATGACGCTGCTGGGCACGATGAGCGAGTTCGGGTACGGCGTGCCGAAGAACGAAGTCGAGGCCCTGGCCTGGTATCGCAAGGCCGCCGAACTCGACGACGATAGGGCCATCGCGCTCGTCTCGATGAAGGCGATGGGCGGTGTCGGCGTGGCCAAGGACAGCCCCGAGGCGAAGGCGCTCTCCAAGGAGATGGGCGATCGTCAATGGAAAAAGCTCGGCGCTACGGCGGCGCCCGCGAACACGCTGGCATCGCTGGCCGAAAAAGGCGACGCGAGCGCCCAGCACAACCTCGCCTACCAATTCGAGCAGCAGAAAAACTACGACGAGGCGATCAAGTGGTACACGCGCGCCGCGGAGCAGGGATACAGCGTCTCGGAGACGAATCTCGCACAGATGTACGAGAAGGGGATCGGGGTCAAGCAGGATTTCACCGAAGCGAAGAAGTGGTATCGCAAATCCATGGAACGCGGCAACGGCGAAGCGCTGTACCGGGTTGCTTCGCTGAGCGAAAAGACAGCGGATTATCCGGAAGCGCTCAAGCTCTACCGCAGGGGCGTCCAGCATGACGACTATCGGGCGATGATCGATCTCGGCGACATGTTCGAACAGGGCCGCGGCGTGAAGAAGGATGCGGCGCAGGCAGTCCAGCTCTACGAGCAGGCGGCGGACCGCAGCCGGTGGGCGCAGTTCAAGCTCGGCATCCTGTATTCGCAGGGCCAGGGCGTGCCGAAGAACGAAGCGAAGGCGCTGCAGTGGTGGCAGAAGTCCGCCGATGGCGGCAACGGCAAGGCGCAGAACAATCTCGGCGTCATTTACGACCGGGGCCTCGGCGTTGCACGCGATTACAAGAAGGCGCGCGACTGGTATCTACTCGCACAGGGCCGCGGCGTGCCGCAGGCGAAGGCCAACCTCGAGGACTTCTTCGAAGAAGGCCGCGGCGCACCCGGCGAGCTCTCGAGTGCGCCAGCGTGGTACCGCATCGGCGCGGAAGCCGGCGTCGCATCCGCGCAATACAAGCTCGGGTCTTTCTACGCGAAGGGACGCGGCGTTGCGCGCGACGACCTCGAAGCGGCGAAATGGCTGTCGGCGGCCGCAGAGCAGGGCCATGCGAAAGCGGTCCCCGAGCTCGCCGACGTTTATTTCGCCCTTGCACAGCGCTACGAAAAAGGCGAAGGCGTCGCGCAGAACCAGCAGGCCGCCCTCCAGTTTTACGGGCAGGCCGCGGCGCTCGGCAACAGGCGCGCGCTCGATCATCTGGTGGAGGTTCGCGAGCGGGCCGGAGACCGGGACGCGGCTTCGAAGCTGCGCGAGTTCTTTGCGCGCGCACCCGAGACCCGCGAACGGGAGAAGCTGCCCGTCGGTTTCAACCTCGATCCGGGCAAGGACGAGCAACGCGAAATGCAGGTCCGGGTGGCGAGCACCGGGCAAGCTGCTTCCGCCTCGATGGCTGCAGACGCCTTCCAGGTCATCTTCTGGATCCCCCCGCAGCCCAAGCGGGGGAATCAGCCGTGAGGAGCGGAGCGGGGCCGGAGTGCATTTGCAAGTAGGCAGGCCAGTCCCGATGAGCGGCCGCGGTATGACTTGATCCAGTTGGCCGGGGCACTTGCGGCCAAGTCCACGACGGCAGACAGGCGCCTTGATCCCACCACGGGAGCATGATAGCTTAGCTCCCATGCGGATAATTGCACTCAAGGCGCTGCGCGATTTCTGGGAAAAGCATCCGCAAACCGAAGTGCCTCTGCGTGCGTGGCACGCCATCGCAAGTCGTGCGGACTGGCGAAGCCCGGCAGACGTGAAGGTGGCTTATCGGGCAGCAAGTTTTCTGGGCGGGAATCGAGTGGTATTCAACATCAAGGGCAATGAGTTCCGGCTGGTCGTTGCCGTACACCACAATCGAGGACTGGTCTTTGTTCGATTTGTGGGCACTCACCAGCAATATGACCGCATCGATGCCGAAGACATTTGAGGACAAGGAAATGGACGTACGACCGATCAGAACAAAACGCGACTACCTTGCCGCACTGAAGGAAGCCGAGGCGTTGTGGGACTCCCGTCCCGGATCGAAGGAGTCTGACCGGCTTGAAGTCTTGACGTTGCTGATTCAAACCTACGAGTCCGAACACTACCCGATCCCCGATCCCGACCCTATCGAGCTTCTGCTTCACGTCATGGAATCCCGCGCGTTGACGCGAAAGGACCTGGAGCCCTACATTGGATCGCGCGCGCGCGTGGCCGAAGTACTCAATCGAGTGCGGCCATTGACGCTCGAGATGATTCGCCGATTGTCCGAAGGACTGGATATTCCGGCTGACGTGCTCGTGCGTCGTTATGAGTTGACCGAGGCCGCGTGATGCTGCGCTGTGGTTGCGAGGCAAAAGGCAAGACCTTGCCCCGCGCGCGATCCCAGCCCTGAGCGAGCCCAGATTTCCCAATCAATCCACTTCACCAGGAGAATTTCATGGCACAGAAAAACAAGGGACCGAATCAGAACAAGAAAACCACCCCGCCTCGGGCAGACAAGATCGCCAAGGAACACCAGCGGGAAAAAGCGGAACGCAAAGAAGTGGCCGGCAGGCACAAGAATGACGGGCAGAAGGACCATAAAGGCAGCAGATAACGCGAGGCCCGGGCAGTTCCGTGGCACTTTTCCCTCGGCTGGTGATCGACCGGGGAGAGTGATAGGCTTTGCTGCGTAAATGACGAGGAGTAAAGCACATGGAAAAGCCGTACTACGTGCATGCCGTTTGGGACGAGGTAGCGCGGGTCTGGGTGGCATCCAGTGAGGACGTGCCCGGCCTGGCCACCGAATCCGAGACTACGGAGGCCCTCGTTGAAAAACTCAAGTCGCTTATTCCCGAACTTCTGGCGCTCAATGGGCGCACCGACACGAAGCCGATCGCGTTCGAACTTCTCACCAGACGCTTCGAACTCGCGGCGTGACGCAGAGTTTCACGCCGGAACTGAAGCGACTGCTGCTTGCCGCGGGTTGCCGTTTCGAGCGTGCAGGAAAGGGTGATCACGAAATCTGGCACAGCCCGGTCACCCAGGTGCATTTCGTTGTTGATAGCAAGATCAAGTCTCGCCACACTGCCAATGCCGTGCTCAAGCAGGCCGGATTACCAAAGCATTTTTGAGCATCCTGGCGGGTCTTGCCGATTCGCATCCATAAACAACTCATGGCTTTCGACCTGCTGATCCAAAACGGCCTCGTCATCGACGGCACCGGCGCGCCGGGCCGGCATGCGGATGTCGCGGTCGCGGGCGGGAAGATCGCCGAGGTCGGCCGCGTCGACGGTAGGGCGAGGCATACCATCGACGCCTCGGACTGCGTCGTCTCGCCGGGCTTCATCGATCCGCACACGCATTACGACGCGCAGATCTGCTGGGATGGCGCGGTGACGCCATCGTCGTGGCACGGCGTGACCAGCGTGGTGATGGGTAATTGCGGCGTGGGCATCGCGCCGTGCCGGCCGGAAACGCGCGAGATTGCAATGCGCGACCTGGTCAACGTCGAATCCATTCCCTTCGAGGTTCTGTCGAAGGGCATCACCTGGGACTGGGAGACCTTTCCCGAATTCATGGATGCCGCGGCGCGGCGCAAGCCGTCGGTGAATCTCGGCTTCCTCGCGCCGCTGACACCGTTCCGGCACTACGTCATGGGCGAAGCGTCGATGGAGCGGGCGGCAACAATCGAGGAAACTGCAAAGATCCGCGCGCTGCTCGCCGGCGCGATGGATGCCGGCGCGTTCGGATTCTCGAGCACGATCCTGAACCAGCATCTCGGTTATGGCGGGCGGCCGTTGGCCTGCCGCAACGCCAGTCGCGACGAGCTGAAGGCCTACGCGAACGTGCTCAGGGATAAGAACAAGGGCGCCATCGAAGTGGCCCTCACGCGGCAGATCGGCGTGCTCGAGGAAGATCAGTGCGAGATGCTCGACTTCCTGCTTGACGAGAGCGGCCGTCCTGTTACGTTCATCGCGCTGTTCGATCGCGACGATATTCCGGAAGCGGTGCGCGACACGCTGAAGCGGGCGGCGCCGATGATCGCGAAGGGCGCGCGGCCGCAGACTTCGCCGCTGCCGCTCACGCGCGAGATCGACATGCGCAGTCCGTTTTCGTTTGCGGCGTTTCCATCGTGGAAGCGCGTGTTCGAGGACAAATCCAAACAGGCACAGAAGGCGATCTATCGCGATCCGGCGTTCCGCAACCAGTTCCGCGAAGAGCTGAAGAACCCGATGGCCTTCGGCAACTGGGAGCGCATCACGCTGCATGAAGTGCGCTCACCGGAGCTGAAACGCTTCGAGGGCCTGACCGTAGCGGAGGTGGGCCGCGCGGAAGGCAAGGACGGCGTCGACGCGTTTCTCGACCTGACGCTGGCCGACGACCTCGAACTCGAATTCACCATGACGTCGTTCAACACCCGCGTCGATCGCATGGCCGAACTGCTGAACAACCCCGCGATCCTGATCGGCCTCGGCGACGGCGGCGCCCATGTGGACATGCTGTGCGATTCCGGCTATCCGACCTATCTGCTCGGCACCTGGGTGCGCGAACGCGACGTCCTGTCGCTGCCGGAAGCTGTCCGCCGCCTTACCTCCGACCCGGCGGACCTGTTCGGAATCCGGGATCGCGGGCGATTGTGTCCGGGGCTCGCGGCGGACATCGCCATCTTCGATCCGGCGACGGTCCGCGACGTCGCGACGTTCGAGCGGCCGCATCAGTACGCGGACGGCGTGATCTGGGTCATCGTCAACGGCCAGATCGCGTTCGAGAACGGCGCGAT
>JANXPQ010000368.1 GCA_025357235.1 Betaproteobacteria bacterium | reverse complement strand
GGCACGTTGATGTCGACCGCGAAATGGCGATGGATGTGGGCGGAGGCGGCCATGTTCTTCGCGAACACCGGGAAGCCCAGCTTCTGTATGGACGCGTAGTCGCGCATCGCGCCGTCGGTCACGGCGCCGGCCGCACCGCGCGATTGCAGGCGCGACATCAGGATCTCCCCGCCGGCTGCCACGGTGTCGATGTTGCGGCAATCCAGCACCAGCACCTGGCCGGGCAGGATTTCGTCGATCGCCTTGCGTTGCGGGTAGCCCGGCTTGCCGATGGCCTCGAACGTCGCCAGGTCCTCGCGCGCCGGCACGAAACGCACCGTGACTGCTTCGCCCGCCATGCGCAGCGCCGGATTGAGCGGCCTCACGCCGGTGAGGTAGGTATTGCGGAAGCCGAGCTTGAACAACTGCGAAGTCAGGGTTGCGGTGGAAATGCGCTTCAGCTGGTCGAGGATCTGCGGCGCGACGGGAGCGGGTTTCATTGTCGGTTCCTGCGTTGATCGGGAACCGTATCGTAACCCAGGCCGCTTTGCGTGCTATACGCCGTTGAACGGCAAACAGTGAACAGTGAACTGTTGAAACCCGTATGCGGCCTCTTCCGATCACCGTTTACCGTTCACTGATCACCGGCGGTCAGGCGCTAGTCGTAAACGGCGAGCTGCTTGCCGCGGGTCTCGGGCAGCAGCGCCACCGCGATGATCACCACGACGTAGGCCGATCCCGCGAATATTCCGATCGCCGTGCCGAGCCGCATGCTCGTGCTGAGGAATCCCACCAGCGCGGGGAACAGCGCGCCGATGCCGCGCCCGAAATTGTAGGCGAAGCCCTGTCCGGAACCGCGCACCCGGCTGGGAAAGAGTTCGGTGAAGAAGGCGCCGACGCCGCTGAAATTGCCCGACACGAAAAACCCCAGCGGGAAGCCGAGCACCAGCATCTGCGCATCGCTGATCGGCAGCAGCGTATAGGTCACCGCGGTCAGTGCCGAGCACACGGCGAACAGGAAAAAGGTCTTGCGCCGGCCGATGTGGTCCGATAGCCAGGCCGCCGTCAGATAGCCGATGAACGCGCCCGAAATGATCACCGCCAGGTATCCCCCCGTGCCGATCACGGACAGCCCGCGCGTGGTTTTCAGGTAAGTCGGCAGCCAGATGGTCACGGCGTAGTAGCCGCCCTGCATGCCCGTGGCCATCAGGCTGGTCAGCAGCGTGATGCGCAGCAGCTGCGGCGAAAAGATCTCGAGAAAGTGGGAGCGCTGCGCAGTGGCGCGCGCGCGCGTGGCGGTGAATACTTCGGAATCCGTCACATTACGGCGGATGTAGAAGACCAGCAGCGCCGGTGCCAGGCCCGTCCAGAATAGAGCACGCCAGGCGAGGTCATCGGGAAGCAGTGAAAAGTAAACCGCGAACATCAGCGCCGCCGCGCCCCAGCCGACGGCCCAGCCGCTTTGCACCGCACCCACCGCCTTGCCGCGGTGCTGCGCACGGATGATCTCGCCGATCATCACCGAGCCGACCGCCCATTCCCCGCCGAATCCCAGGCCTTGCAGGCTGCGTACGATCAGCAGTTGCTCGAAGGAATGCGTGAAGCCGCACAGGAAGGTGAAACAGGCGAACCAGGCAATGGTGACCTGAAGCACGCGCACGCGGCCGAAACGGTCGGACAGTGCGCCGGCAATCCACCCGCCCAGGGCCGACATCAGCAGCGCCGAGGTGGCGATCAATCCGGCCTGTCCCTTGCTCATTCCCCAGACGGCGATCAGCGTGGGAATGACGAAGGTGTAGATCATGAAATCGAATGCGTCGACCGACCATCCGCCATAGGCGGCGATCAGCGTCTTTTTTTCCCGCCCCGACAATTCCCGGATCCACGCGAACATGGTGCCCTCCCCTTGCTGCCCTGCCTGCGCCGGGCGCTTCCGACGTTATCCGTTCAGCGCAGTTCGCTCTGCAATTTGCCGAGCTCGATCTGGTTGATGGTAGGCGGCAACTTGATGGACAAGGCTTCCAGATAGGTGCGCTCCATGTCCTGCGCCTTGCGATTGCGCATCGCCACGATCAGGTTGGGACGGATATCGGCCAGCGGGCGCGTCGCCGTGGGCTTCTTGTCCAGCAGCTTGATGAGGTGCCAGCCGGCGGCGGACTTGACCGGTGGACTGACTTCGCCTTTGCTCAGGCCCGTCACGGCCCGGCGGATTTCCGGAACCATCTGCTCTTCGCTGACCCAGCCGATTTCGCCGCCCTTGTCCGCGCTTTCCTTGTGCCCGGAATTTTCCTTCGCGAGCTTCGCGAAGTCGGCCCCCGGTTTGCCCAACTTCGCGCTCAGCTCGGCGATCTTCTTTCTGGCTTCCTCGGCTTTCGCCTTGTCGGAACCCTCCGCAGCCGGCAGGAATATCTGCGCCAGCTGGAACTGGGCGGGGGCGAGCAACTGCGCCTTGTTCGCCTCGTAGAACTGCTTGATCTCGTCTTCGGACGGATAGCCGTCGCCGGGCTTGGCGACACCGCCCACGAAAGAACTCACGATGACCTGGTCACGCGCCCTGTCTATGAGCGGTTGCAGTTCCTGGCGCTTGTCCCAGCCCTTCTGCTTGGCCTCGTTAAGCACCGCCTTGCGCATCAGTTCGCTGCGCACCAGGCGTTCCAGCGCGGCCGCGTCCGTCGCGAGCTGGTGGCGCGCATCCGGCGGCTGCGATTCGAGGATCGCCTTCAGTTCGGCGCTGCGCAGTTCGACGTCGCCCATCTTCCCCACCAGATCATCAGCAACCGCAGCGGAGGACAACATGAGGCCGATGAGCAGCAGCGCCAGGCGCGTGGTTTCAAACATGGTTGCTCTCCACAAACGGATTGAAGGAACGTGTATGACATGGGCGGCCTGCAGACGTTTCCGCCCGCGGTTGCGTCGGCAGTCGGTATGGAATTCCTTTGCCTCGCGGGGCGAAGCAGGATGGTGTGCTGCAAGCGCACTACCCGGACTGCGGCAGGCCGCAGCGGGATCGGCCACCGGGCCAGCCTCGCCGGCCCGGTTTGCCGAAAATCAACGCAAGAAGCTTACTTGAGGTGACCGGCGACGAGCTTGGTCATCTCGAACATCGATACGGTCTTCTTGCCGCCGAAGACTTCCTTCAGCTTGTCGTCGGCATTGATGTTGCGCCGGTTCTTGCTGTCCTGCAGGTCGTTCTTCTTGATGTAGGCCCACAGTTTCTTGGTCACTTCGGTGCGCGGCACCGGGGTGCTGCCAATCACGGCGGCGAGCGACGCGCTGGGCGTCATCGGTTTCATGAACGCCGCATTCGGCTTGCGCTTGACTCCGGATGCCTTTTTCTTCGGAGCAGCCTTCTTTGCAGGCTTCTTCGCAGCAGCCTTCTTTGCGGGTTTCTTCGCAGCAGCCTTCTTCGGCGCGGCTTTCTTCACGGCTTTCTTCACAGGTTTCTTCGCAGCGGTCTTCTTCTTTGCGGCCATCGTGGTGCCTCCAATTTGAGTTTGCACGTATCTAAAATTTGCGTTGCCTTGCCAGAAGCAAAGGCACGGCGAGCAGAGAATGCCGAGAGGAGAGTGCGTTGTCAATCGGAGAATGCACGTTTTTCATAGGGGCGCGGCGCGCAATTGTGGCGCGCGCGTCATGGTCCACCGCAAGCGGCGGCCCGTCGGCCGGGGGTTTTCCCCGGTGAGAATCGCTTCCTGAAGCGGCACCAACACGTTCACAATATGCATGCCAACGCCAATTCCGCGAGCATAGAGAGCCATGCAACTGACCGAACACGAACGAACCCTCATCGCCGAGCGCGTTGCCGCGCTCGAGGCCAGGATCGGGACGCAGGTGGTCACCGCGGTCGTCGGCAAATCCGATTCCTATCCGGAAGCGCCCTGGAAGGCTTTCGCCCTCGGCACCGGCACCGCCGCGCTGGCATGCGTCATCTGGCAGCTTGCCGCCGGCGGCTGGAGCACGGACGCCTCCCGCCTGGGCCATGTCCTGGTCATACTCGGCAGCGGCGCGTTTCTTGCCTTGTTCGCCATCCTGCATGCACCGTTCGCGCGCCTGTTCGTCGACCGCACCCGGCGCGAGGTGGAAGCGACGCAATTCGCCCAGTCGCTGTTCTTCCAGCACGGGCTGGACCGCACTCGCGGTCGCGTCGGCATCCTGCTGCTCGTCAGCCTGTTCGAGCGCAAGGTCGTGCTCCTGGCCGATGAGGGTTTCGACGGCCGCGTCGATACGCCCGATTGGAGCGCGCTCACCGCTCGAATCACCCTGCTGCTGCGACACAGGAATACCTCGACTGCGTTGCGCGGAGGCCTGGAGGCGATGGAGGCGATGCTGCTGGAGCGCGGTTTTTCCGGCGACGGCACAGCCAACGAATTGCCCGATGCAGTGCTGGAGATGGCGGGGGAAAGATGAATCGCGCCCTGCAAATGCTGTTGGTGCTCTGGTTCGGCTGGCCCGGATTGTCGGCTGCCGACGACATGGCCGTGCCATATCTTTCCGGACGCGTGGTCGATCAGGCTGAAATCCTGACGGCGGCGGCGCGCGAACGCATCGGCAACATGCTACAGACGCACGAACGCGCCACCGGCAACCAGATCGCGGTCCTCACCATCAACGGCATCGGCGCGGAAAGCATCGAGGATTTCGCGGTCCGGGTGTTCGAAAGCTGGAAACTGGGAAGCCGCGAAAGGGACAATGGGGTACTGATTGTCGTTGCACCGCAGGAACACCGCATGCGTATCGAGGTTGGCTATGGCCTGGAAGGCATGCTGACCGACGTTGCCGCCGACCGCATCATCCGCAATCTCATGACGCCGCGCTTCCGCGAGGGCAACTACGACATCGGAATCGAAGCCGGCGCGACGGCGGTAATCCAGATACTCGAGGGCCGGCAGCCGGCGACCGCAGAGGCGGAATGGGCGGCGCCGGCCAAACCCGCATCGGGCTTTCATGTCTCGCCGGCGCCCATGCCGTTGCCCGAACGCATCCTCGTCAGCCTGTTCGTATTCGGCATCATCGGCCTGTTTACATTCATCGGCATCGTCACCCCAGGCGGGATGGGCTGGTTTCTGTATGTGTTCCTGATCCCGTTCTGGTCGATGTTCCCCATGGCGATCTTCGGTAGCCAGGCCGCCTTGGTCATCATCGGCACCTATGCATTGCTCTACCCGATCGCCAAGATCGTCATCGCCCGCATGCCCTGGTATCTCAAAGCGAAGGAGGATCTGAAGACCAAAGGCGTCACCCAGATCGGCGGCATGACGATCCGTCCGGGCGGCAGTAGCAGCAGTTCCGGCGGATTCTCCAGCGGCGGGGGATTTTCCGGCGGGGGTGGACGGTCGGGGGGTGGGGGCGCTAGCGGCAGCTGGTAAAAAAGCAGGACTCGGGACGTAGGACTCAGGACTGAGTAACTGCGAAGACCGAGGAGAAGGCAGGACCGCACTTCCCTG
>JANXPQ010000345.1 GCA_025357235.1 Betaproteobacteria bacterium | reverse complement strand
CTCACTATAGGAGGCTGACGACGGCCACCCAATGTATCCCGGCGCCGCACCGCACCATGGCTGTAACAGGCGCGCAGAGTGCAGTAATATCTGGTTTTAATCGGGGAGCTCGGCAATGACCATTCGCGTTGCAATAAACGGCTATGGCCGCATCGGCCGCAACATCCTGCGTGCGCACTACGAGGGCGGCAAAAAGCATGACATCCAGATCGTTGCGATCAACGACCTGGGCGACGCGAAAATCAACGCCCACCTGACCAAATACGACACCGCCCATGGCAAATTTCCGGGTACCGTGGCGGTCGACGGCGAATTTCTGATCGTCAACGGCGACAAGATCAAGGTCTGCGCGCAGCGCAATCCCGCCGAACTGCCGTGGAAAGACCTCGGCGTGGACGTGGTGCTCGAATGCACCGGCTTGTTTACCAGCAAGGCCAAGGCCGGCGCGCACCTTACCGCGGGAGCGAAGAAAGTCATCATCTCCGCGCCCGGCGACAAGGATGTCGACGCCACAGTGGTCTACGGCGTGAATCATGGCGTCCTGAAGGCCGCGCATACGGTCATCTCCAATGCAAGTTGCACGACCAATTGCCTGGCGCCGCTGGTCAAGGCGTTGAATGATCGCATCGGCGTGGTCAACGGATTGATGACCACCATTCATTCCTACACCAACGACCAGGTTCTCACCGATGTGTATCACACCGACCTGCGCCGCGCGCGTTCGGCGACCATGTCCATGATCCCGACCAAGACTGGGGCTGCCGCGGCCGTGGGTCTTGTGCTTCCGGAGTTGAACGGCAAGCTGGACGGCTTTGCCATGCGAGTTCCGACCATCAACGTGTCGATCGTCGATCTTTGCTTTCTGGCTAAGCGCCCGACTACCGTGGAAGAAGTCAACAGCGCGGTGGAGCAGGCTTCCAAAGCCGAGTTCAAGGGGATACTCGAATACAACAAGGACCCGCTGGTGTCGGTGGACTTCAATCACAATCCGGCATCGTCCGTGTTCGATTCGACGCTGACCAAGGTTTCGGAAGGAACCCTGGTCAAGGTATGCTCGTGGTACGACAACGAATGGGGTTTCAGCAATCGCATGCTCGATACCACGGTTGCTTTCGTGAACGCAAAATAAACGTAGCGCGATATTGGCTGGAGGGCACAGTTGGTGAACAGGCCGCGACACCAGGCCTGGTCCTCTGTGCCCTCTCGCGTTCCTGAACACTTGAACGGATAGTTGATGCCATGCCCATTCTGCGGATGACCGATCTCGACCTGCGCGGCAAGCGCGTGTTCATTCGCGCCGACCTGAACGTTCCGCAAGACGATGCCGGCAGAATCACCGACGACACCCGTATTCGCGCTTCCGTTCCGGCGCTGCGCAACGCGCTCCAGGCCGGCGCCGCGGTCATGGTGACATCGCACCTGGGCCGGCCCACCGAGGGCGAATTCAAACCCGAGGATTCGCTCGCGCCGATCGCGCAGCGCCTGTCCGAACTGCTCGGCCTATCGGTACCGCTGAAGGCCAACTGGGTCGATGGCGTGGACGTCAAACCCGGCCAGGTCGTGATGCTGGAAAACTGTCGCCTCAACAAGGGCGAAAAGAAGGACGACGACGCGCTGGCCAGAAAAATGGCGGCGCTGTGCGATGTCTATGTGAACGATGCGTTCGGCACGGTACACCGCGCGGAAGCGACCACGCACGGCATCGCGAAATATGCGCCGGTCGCGTGTGCCGGGCCGCTCCTAGCAGCGGAACTCGATGCACTGGGCAAGGCGCTGCGCGATCCCAAGCGTCCGCTGGTGGCGATCGTCGCCGGCTCCAAGGTATCCACGAAGCTCACCATCCTGGGCGAGTTGGCGAAAAAAGTGGACCAACTGATCGTCGGCGGCGGCATCGCCAATACGTTCATGCTTGCCGCCGGCCTGCCGATCGGCAAATCGCTGGCCGAGGCCGATCTGGTCGGTGAAGCCCGGAATATCATGGCGGTCATGAAGGCGAAGGGCGGAAGCGTGCCCATCCCGGTCGACGTGGTTTGTGCGAAGGAATTTTCCGCCGATGCCCAGGCAACGGTGAAAAACGCGAAGGAAGTCGCCACCGACGATCTGATTCTCGACATCGGCCCGAAGACGGCTGCGCAACTCGCCGGTGTTCTCGGCAAGGCTGGCACCATCGTGTGGAACGGCCCGGTCGGCGTGTTCGAATTCGAGCGCTTTGGCGGAGGCACGAAAACGCTGGCGAAGGCGATTGCCGGTTCCGCGGCATTTTCCATCGCCGGCGGCGGGGATACCGTTGCTGCAATCGCCAAGTACGGGATCGAAGACAAAATCGGCTACATCTCCACCGGTGGCGGCGCTTTCCTCGAATTCCTCGAAGGTAAGAAATTACCTGCCGTGGAAATCCTGGAAGCGCGCGCGGCCGGCTAATTCACGGGAAAGCGGCATGACTCAAAGAAGCACGAAAATCGTAGCCACCCTCGGTCCGGCTTCCAGCGACCGCGACGTTCTCACGCGCATGATCGCGCATGGTGTCGACGTGGTCCGCATGAACTTCTCCCATGGCACCAAGGAAGAACACCTGGCTCGCGCAGAACTGGTGCGCGAAATCGCCCGTTCCCTGGAGCGCACGGTCGGCATCATGTGCGACCTGCAGGGACCTAAAATCCGCATCGGGAAATTCGAGACCGGGAAGATCACGCTCAACAAGGGCGACACCTTCACGCTGGATGCGGATTGCGTGGTCGGCGACCAGCATCAGGTCGGCCTCGACTACAAGGAATTGCCGCGTGACGTGTCTTCGGGGGCGGTGCTGCTGCTCGACGATGGCAGGCTGGTGCTCGATGTGCAGAAAGTACAGGGCAGCCGCATCACCACCACGGTCCGGGTCGGCGGCGTGCTGTCGAACAACAAGGGCATCAACCGCCAGGGCGGCGGACTGACGGCGCCCGCGCTGACCGCCAAGGACATGGAGGACATCAAGACCTCGGTGGCGATGAAGGCGGATTTCCTCGCCGTCTCGTTTCCGAAGAGCGGCGCGGATATGTACATGGCCAGGGAATTGATGCGCGCGGCCGGCGGACGTTCGATACTGATCGCCAAGATGGAGCGCACCGAGGCCATCGTCGCCATGGACGAAATCATGGACTCCTGCGACGGTATCATGGTTGCACGCGGAGATCTCGCCGTGGAAGTCGGCGATGCCGCAGTCCCGGCATTGCAGAAGCGCATGATCCGGGCGGCGCGCGAGCGCAACAAGCTCACCATTACGGCTACGCAAATGATGGAATCGATGATCACGAGTCCGGTGCCGACCCGGGCGGAAGTTTCCGACGTGGCGAATGCCGTGCTGGACGGCACCGACGCGGTCATGCTTTCCGCCGAGACAGCGAGCGGAAAATACCCGGTCGAAACCGTCGAATCGATGGCGCGCATCTGCCTCGAAGCGGAAAAGTCCGCCGATTTCACGCTCGACCGCGAGTTCCTCAATCGCGTATTCACGCGCGTCGACCAATCCATCGCCATGGCGGCGCTGTTTACGGCTTACCACCTGAAGGTCAAGGCGATCGCTGCGTTGACGCAGTCGGGCTCCACGGCGTTGTGGATCTCGCGGCTCAATTGCGGCGTGCCGATCTACGCATTGACACCCGAAATTTCGACGCGTTATCGCCTGAGTCTGTACCGCGATGTCTATCCGCTGATGATCAAGTACATCGGCCACGATCGCGACCATCTGCTGCAGGAAGCGGAAGACCAGCTGGTCACTGCCGGCCTGGTGCAGAAGGGCGATCTGATTGTCATCGCGTTCGGCGAACCGATCGGATCTCCCGGCGGCACCAATACCATGAAGATCGTGAAGGTCGGCGAAAGCCGCAAGGCGTAAGAGCCGTGAAAACGCGCGGTCGCTGGCGCGTTTCAGTGCAGGCTAACATTTATGGAATCAATGTTATGCCGGAACTACAATTCCATTACATGCAGGCGGTAGCCCGTATTTCGTGATGTCGTGACTATCGTAAAGAACAAAACAGGAAATTTTTAGGATCTGAGAAATGGCGCTCATATCAATGCGACAACTGCTCGACCACGCTGCTGAAAATGGCTACGGCGTGCCCGCGTTCAATGTGAACAATCTCGAGCAGATCCAGGCGATCATGCAGGCCGCCGAGGAGACATCCAGCCCGGTGATCATGCAGGCGTCCGCCGGTGCGCGTAAATATGCCGGCGAACCTTTCCTGCGGCATCTCATCGAAGCGGCAGTGGAAATGTATCCAAACATTCCCGTGGTCATGCATCAGGACCACGGCGCCAATCCGGCCGTCTGCCAGCGCTCCATCCGTTCTGGATTTTCCAGCGTAATGATGGACGGCTCGCTGATGGAGGATATGAAAACGCCGGCGCCTTACGATTACAACGTCAAGGTCACGCGCCGTGTGGTCGAGATGGCACATGCAGTGGGCGTTTCGGTGGAAGGCGAGCTGGGTTGCCTCGGTTCGCTCGAAACCATGAGCGCAGGCAAGGAAGACGGATCCGGCGCCGAAGGCGCGCTGACGCACGACATGTTGCTAACGGATCCCGACCAGGCGGCCGATTTCGTCAAGCAGACCGAAGTGGATGCGCTCGCCATCGCCATCGGCACATCGCATGGTGCCTACAAGTTCAGCCGCAAGCCGACCGGCGACATCCTCGCCATCGAACGCATCAAGGCCATCCACCAGCGCATTCCGAACACGCATCTGGTCATGCACGGGTCTTCTTCGGTGCCGCAGGAGTGGCTGAAAGTGATCCGCGACAACGGCGGGGAGATGAAGGAGACCTACGGCGTGCCGGTCGAGGAAATCCAGAAGGGCATCAAACACGGTGTGCGCAAGATCAATATCGACACCGACATTCGCCTGGCGATGACCGGCGCGATCCGCCGCGCTTTCAACAAGGACAAGATCGAATTCGATCCGCGCAAGTACCTGAAGGACGCGATGCTTGCGGCCAGGCAGATCTGCAAAGCGCGTTTCGAGGCCTTCGGCACCGCCGGCCAGGCCGGCAAGTTCAAGCCGATCCCGCTCGACACCATGGCGGACCGATACACCAAGGGCGAGATCAGGGCCGTGGTCCACTGATCGCACAAGCGGGGACAAAAGAGGAATGCCGACGAAAACCAGGACCGCCCGATACACCCTTTTCGGGCTGGAGGTGGTCGAGAACATCGGCTTGATCATCATCGGCATCGCGACGGTTGTGGCCGGATACCATGAAGTGACGCTGATGGTGGGTAACGGCAAAGTGACGCTGGCGGATTTGCTGCTGATGTTCCTGTACCTGGAAGTGCTCACCATGGTCGGGTTGTACTACAATTCCGGCAAACTGCCGGTGCGCTTTCCCTTGTACATCGCCATGGTCGCGTTGGCGCGCTACCTCATTCTCGATATCAAGGATCTCGATGTCTGGCGCATGCTGGCGGTGTCGGGTTCGGTGCTTTTGATCGCGCTGGCCGTTCTCGTAATCCGCTATGGCCATGTACGTTTTCCTTATGCCGAAGACACGGTGCGCCCGGGCAGCGGCGCTGAGCCGGGATTGCCTAGGGAATGAAATAGGGTTCGACAGGTTTTGGATCTGCCGGATGGGCAGTCCTGAGTTCACTTCGTTTTTACTGGTGCGGGAGAAATCATGGCAAGCAACAAAACGTCCAGGCGCAAAGGCGCCCCCACTGTCGCGATTCTCATGGGGAGTACCAATGACTGGGACGTAATGCAGCACGGAGCAAGGCAGTTGAAGGACTTCGGGGTGTCTTATGAGGCGCGTGCGCTTTCCGCGCATCGTACGCCGGAATTGCTGGCCGACTATGTCAGGCAATGCGTTTCAGGCGGAACCCGCTGCTTCATCGCCGGTGCCGGCGGTGCCGCTCACCTGGCCGGCGTGGTCGCGGCGCTGACAACCCTGCCGGTGCTGGCCGTGCCGATTCCCTCGAAGCATCTTGGCGGGCTGGACTCCCTGCTGTCCATGGTGCAAATGCCGAAGGGCATTCCCGTGGCGACGTTTGCCATCGGCGATGCGGGATCGGCCAATGCCGGGTTGTTCGCCGTGGCGATGCTGGCCATGAGCGATGAAAAGCTGGCGCGAAAGCTGGAAGCCTTCCGTACCAAACTGGCCGATGCGGTCAAGGACGCGAAACTGCCCGAGCTGTCCTGAATCCGGTTGCTGGAAACCAAGAGATGAGCCCCCAAAAACCACTGCACGAAACCAGTCTCAAGTCGCTGAAGTTCCTGCATCGCGGGAAAGTGCGCGACCTCTACGAAATCGATGCCGGGCGCATGCTGATCGTCCAGACCGACCGTCTATCCGCCTTTGACGTGATACTGCCCGACTCGATACCCGGGAAGGGACATGTGCTGACCGCCATGTCGAATTTCTGGTTCCGCAAACTGGGCCATGTGATTCCAAATCACCTGCTGGATGTGGCACCAGAATCCGTGGTGACGGCGGCAGAGCGTGAACAGGTCGAAGGCCGGGCCTTCGTGGTGCGCAGGCTCAAACCATTGCCGATCGAAGCGATCGTGCGCGGCTACATCACCGGTTCAGGTTGGAAGGATTATCAGAAAACGCAGATGATCTGCAGCATACCGCTGCCCGCGGGCCTGAAAGAGGCGCAGCAATTGCCGCAGCCTTTGTTCACGCCGTCGACCAAAGCCGCGATCGGCGCTCACGACGAGAACATTTCCTTCGCGGAAATGGAAAAGATCATCGATCCGCGGCTGGCGGCGCAAGTGCGCGACAAGACCATTGAGCTCTATTCCGAAGCTGCGGGGTATGCCGCGACGCGCGGCATCATCATCGCGGACACCAAGTTCGAATTCGGCCAGGACAATGTCGGCAAGCTCTATCTCATCGACGAAGCCCTGACGCCGGACTCGTCGCGCTTCTGGCCAAGCAGCCAGTATCGCGTGGGTTCCAGTCCGCCTTCGTTCGACAAGCAGTTCGTGCGCGACTGGCTCGAAGCGCAGAAATGGAACAAGCGGCCGCCGGCGCCTTCGCTGCCGGCCGACGTATTGCGCAAAACCGGCGAAAAATACGAAGAAGCGCTTAGACTTCTGACTGCGTAGAGGCGAAGCCCTTCGTGCTAAAAGAGGTTGCCTTTAATTGGTGACTGACCAAGAGATCGAGAAAGCCGCTGAGATCCTCCGCAGAGGGGGCCTGGTGGCGTTTCCGACCGAAACGGTCTACGGACTCGGGGCCGAT
>JANXPQ010000326.1 GCA_025357235.1 Betaproteobacteria bacterium | reverse complement strand
GGCGAATCGTTGTCGCCGTTCGAGCCCGCCAGCTATGAACCTTTGCTGGCCGTTGCGCGACGTGCGCTCGAGGCGGCAAAGGCCGGCGCACCAGCAGGGCAGCAAAATGACGCCGACCGCATCGAAATCACCCACAGCTGGGTATTGTTTGCGCGGCCGCGCAGCACCGTCATTGCAGTCCAGGACCTGGAGCGCTTTCGCGAACTGCTGTCGACGCTCGACGAGCGAGACCCGTTGCCTGAAGCCGTCGCGGCGCTGGTTACCGAACCGGCGAGCGTTGCCACGCCGGCCAGGCTGCCGTCCTATCGCGGCTTGACCGCTGCCTATCATGCGGGCGGCGTTGCCGAGCCCGTGGAATCGCAAGACCTGTTCTTTCCAAAACCGTTCAACGACGAACAGGCGCGCATCGTACAGATGCTGGAGATTTCCGACGGCGTGGTCGTGCAGGGGCCGCCGGGAACCGGCAAGACGCACACCATCGCCAATATCATCTGTCACTGGCTGGCAAACGGCCGCCGCGTTCTGGTGACCTCGATGCGCGACCCCGCGCTCGCGGTGTTGCGCGATCAGTTGCCGGTGGATATCCAGCCCCTCGCGCTCGCGCTGCTGGCCGCCGAGCAGGACGGCGTCAACCAGCTCGAGCGGTCGATCCGCAAGATTGCCGCCGAAGTGCAAAGCCTGGATCCGGCGACGGCGAACCGCCAGGTGGACGGCCTCGTGGAGTCCATCGACGCCTTGCACGGCAAGTTGAAACGCATCGATACCGATCTGGGCCGCTGGGCGAAACTGAACGTTTCCCGCATCGATCTGGAAGGCGAAAACATCGATCTGCAAGATGCCGCCGCGGAAGTCATGCGCAACGCCGGGCAGTTCGAGTGGCTTCCGGATGGCCTCGGTGTCGGGCCGCAGTACAGCCCGCGCTTTTCAGGCGACGACGTAGTGCGCCTGCGTGAAGCGCGCAAGCAGCTCGGCGAAGACATCGTGTACGCCGGCAGCCCGCTGCCCGTGCCGGGCGATTTCCCCGATTCGCTGTTGCTGATTCGCGCGCACGATGACCTGCAGCGCTACGCGAAAGTCGTGCGCGAGGCGCGTTCCAGCGAATTGCCGGTGCCGGCGGGATCCGGCGCCGAATCGATCATCGAATCACGCTTGCTCGCGGAGAAAATCGCGCAGGTCAAGGCAATACGCGAGGAATTCGGCGCCCTGCGCGTAGCCTGGAGCGAGGAAACCATTGCGCGCCTGCGCAGCGGCGCACCGAAACGGCTGTTCGAATTGCTGGAAACGCTCGCCGACGACATGGAAAGCGCCGGCTCGCAGCGCATGCAGTCGCTGGTCCGAGCGGTCGTCGTGCCCGTGATGGCGGAGACCGATGCGCAATTCCTGCAGGCGGTGAAAAACCTGGCCGAAGGCCGGCGCGCGTTCGGGCTGGCGGTATTCGGCCGGCCCGAAGCGAAAAAGCTGCTCGATCTCGTACGCGTCAATGGAGCGCGTCCGACGGAAATGGCCGACTGGAAAAACGTCCTCGCCCATCTCGAGCTGCAAAAGGAGAGGCGGGCGCTGACTGCGCGATGGAATACCCTCGCGCCCGAGATCGGCCTGCAGACGGTCCTTTCCGCCGATGCAAAGGGCCGGCTGTCGGCGGAATCGCAACTCGCCGACTATGCCAGGCTGAAGCAACTGGTGCGGGAAGAGGCCGCTCTGTCGCGCATGGCAATGGAACTGTTTCCGGGCTGGCCGCGCGCGGCCACAGCCCACCAGAATTCCGCCGTGCTCGCCGAAGTCGAACTTGCCCTCGCTTTTCACCTCACCAAGTCCCAGCTCGGCCAGGTCTCGTCGGTGGTGGATGGCCTGCATCGCGCACTCGAAGGCAAGCGGGGCAGGATCGTCGACCGCATGCGTGAATTTCTGGCCGGCATGCTGGGCAATCCGGCCATCGACGAGTCGACATTGCTCAAGGCCTGGAACACATTGGGCGCGGAACTCTCGCGGCTGCGCGCCCTTGCCCCGCCGCTCGCCGTCGTCACCGGGGTCACAGCAAACATCGAAGGCTCCGGCGCGCCTAAGCTGGCGCAGAAGCTGCGCCAGATGGCGACGGGTTTCGATGAAAAGCTTTCGAACGTGACCCTGCTTCGGGACTGGCGGTTGCGCCGGCTTGCCAGCCACCTTCAGGCCATCGATGCCCATGACGAGTTGAAGAAACTCTCCGCGGCTCGCATAGAGGCCGAGCATGACCTCGCGCGCGCCTACGAGGAACTGGTGGTCAAGCGCAGCTGGCTCAAGCTCGCCGAAAATGCCACGCCGGGCGTGCGTGCAGCGTTGCAGGCGTACCTCAATGCCATTCAACGCATCGGCAAAGGCACCGGCAAGCGCGCGTTCCGCTATCGGCGCGACGCCCGCGCCGCCGCCGCCGAGGCCCAGCGTGCCGTGCCGTGCTGGATCATGCCGCATCACCGCGTGTCGGAATCCCTGCCCGCGCAACTGGGCAGCTTCGACCTGGTAGTCATCGACGAAGCTTCGCAATCCGACATTTCCGCATTGCCCGTCCTGCTGCGGGCCCGAAAAATCCTGGTGGTGGGCGACGACAAACAGGTGGCGCCGCAGGCCATCGGCATCGAGGAGGAACGCGTCAACGTGCTGATGAAGCGTTATCTCGCCGAACAAGTGCCTCTATATGCGGCGCAGATGTCGCCGGACCGTTCGATCTACGACCTTGCCAAGGTGGTGTTCGCGCATAGCGGCGTGATGCTGAAAGAGCACTTCCGCTGCATCGCGCCGATCATCGAATATTCGAAGCGCGAGTTCTACAACCACGAGTTGCATCCGCTGCGGCTCGCGACAGCATCCCGGCGGCTCGATCCGCCGCTTCTCGACTATTTCGTCGGCGATGCGCGGCGCGATGGCGGCATCAACCGCGCGGAAGTGGAATTCATCGTCAAGGACATCACGGCGCTCGCCGCCGATCCGAAGATGCAGGCGCGCTCGATTGGCGTCGTGTCCTTGCTGGGGGAGGAGCAGGCGATGCGGATCTGGGAGCGCCTGACGGAGGAACTGCCGCCGGACGTCCTGCGCAGGCATGCCATCACCTGTGGCGATGCACGCCAGTTCCAGGGACGCGAGCGCGACATCATGTATCTGTCCATGGTCTGCGCGCCGAACGACATCGGTGCGCCGCTGTCGCGCGAGATGTTCGCCCAGCGCTTCAACGTCGCCGCTTCCCGCGCGCGCGACCGCATGGTCCTGGTACGCTCGGTGGAGTTGGACCAGTTATCCGAATCCGACCGGCTGCGCCGCGGCCTCATCGCTCATTTCGCCCGGCCCTTCGGCGAAGAACCTTCGCGCGTCACCGATCTCAGAACGCTGTGCGAATCGCGCATCGAGCGCGAACTGTTCGATTGGCTCAACGGCGAGGGCTATCACGTGACGCCCCAGGTCGCGGTGGGGACTTACCGCATCGATATGGTGGTCGAAGGACGGGATGACACGCGACTCGCGGTCGAATGCGATGGCGACAAGTATCAGGGTCCGCAGCAGTGGATCGAGGATATGCGGCGCCAGCGCACGCTGCAGCGCGTGGGCTGGGTGTTCTGGCGTTGTTTCGCCGGGGCGTTGCTGCGCCGTCGCCAGGCCGTGTTTGAAGATTTGCGCCGCACGCTCGCAGCGAACGGAATCGAGCCGATGGGCCGGGGCGGGTTTGGACGCAGGCGGGTGACGGAAACCAAACGGGTGCGCGCGCCCGACAGCGTGGCGGCGTGAATAACCGAGGTAAAAGGTAAAAGGTAAAAGGTAAAAGGTAAAAGGTAAAAGGTAAAAGGTAAAAGTAGGAAACCGGTTTGTCCTTTTGGTTCTTGCTGAGTCTCCTCATTTACCTCTTTTCTCTTTTACCTTTTACTTTTCCTCTGCGTTCCCAAGGAAAAGCGCGGGATCCACCGCGACCGAATTCAGGAAGACGCTGAAATGCAGATGCGGGCCGGTGACGCGCCCGGTGGCGCCGACCCGGCCGATGCGCGCGCCGGTCGCCACGCGATCTCCGACCGCAACTTCGACCGCGCTCATGTGTGCGTAGAGCGTGAGAAAACCCTGGCCATGGTCGAGGGTCACGGTATTTCCCGAAAAGAAGTAATCGCCGACGTCGATGACTTCGGCCTCGCCCGCGGCGAAGATCGGGGCGCCCTCCGGGGCGGGGATGTCCATGCCGTTGTGGGGATTGCGCGACTGCCCGTTGAAGAAGCGCCGCTGTCCGAACGTATTGGAGCGCAGCCCTTCGCAGGGCTGTACCAGCAACAATGATTCCGGAGCCGCCTCGGTAAAGGTTTTGCGCATCTGCGAAAGATGCGCGCGTTCGACCTCGTAGCGCGCCAGATCTTCCGGCGAGAGTTCGACCTGGCCCGGCTTGACGGTCAGGCGTTGCGTCGCGTATTGCTTGCGACCGATGGCGAACTTCACGGTCGACGGTTCGCGGCCGGCACGCTCGATGGCCAGAGGCAGCTTGCTGCCGGCTTTGGCTTCAAGCGGAATGCCCACGACCGCGAGCCATTCGGTTTCTTCGCCAACGACCAGCACCCTGTTTCCGCCGAAACGCGCGATCGGCGCGGTCGGATCGGATCCGAGCTTGACGACCGCGATTCCACCCGGCACCGCTGCGGGCTTCGGCAGCGCTGCAGCGATCGCACAATGACCCAGGGGAAAGGATGTGACTGCGGCGAGGAACTCGAGGAAGCGGCGGCGGAGCACGGCGATAAATTTGTATGCGCGACCTGCGGGATGATAAACGAGGGGACAGCGAAAAGGTGAACGGTTAAAGAGGAAAGAGGCGAGAGACGAAAGGCGAGGGAAAAGTTAAAAGTCCCCCGCAAGGGGATACCGGTCTTCGACCATAAAAGGGGAAAGTGAAAACCGGGTTGTTCCTCTTTCACCTTTTACCCCAGTACTGCGTAAAATCCTCCCATCTGCCACTCATCCCGTATTCATGACCCCATCCCCCTTGCCGTTGCTGTCGCCGCTGGAAACGCGAGTACTCGGCGTGCTGGTGGAAAAGCAACTCACCACGCCCGACTATTATCCGCTGTCGCTCAATGCCCTGGTCGCGGGCTGCAACCAGAAGACCAGCCGCGATCCGGTGATGAATGTCACTGAAGAGGAAGCCCAGAGTTCGCTCGACGAGCTCAAGGAACGCAAGCTGGTGACCCATAGCTGGGGCGCTTCGCGCCGGGTGGTGCGCTATTCCCATACGCTTCCCCAGGTGCTCGGCACCGACGCGGGCACGACCGCGCTGATCGTGACGCTCATGCTGCGTGGCGCGCAGACGGCGGGCGAGCTGCGCATCGCCTGCGAACGCCTGTATCAGTTCGCCGACCTGTCGAGCGTGGACGCCTATCTGAGCGAAATGGCCGCGCGTCCGGGCGGCGCGCTGGTCGTCAAGCTGCCCAAGCAGCCGGGTTCGCGCGAACACCGCTGGGTGCATTTGCTCAATGGTCCGGTCGACGTAACGGCCACCGACCACGCCCCGCCCCGATCCGATCCCGCCGGCGGCGCCAGTCTCGCCGCGCTCCAGGCCGAGGTCGCGGCGTTGCGGGAGGAGGTGGCGGGGTTGAGACAGTCGATTGAGGCGCTTAAAAGTTGAAAGGCAGGGCCGAGGTACGAGGGCCGAGTGAGTTCCCAAGGCTTTCTACTCGCACCTCAGACCTCGCACCTCGAACCTGACGATTAGTCATGTGGTTCGTCTACATCGTCCGTTGCGCGGACGATACCTTGTACACCGGCATCGCCAAAGATGTAGGGCGGCGGATCGGGGAACACAATTCGAACGACATGCTCGCGGCCAGTTACACCCGGGGCCGCCGGCCGGTGGCATTGGTATACACGGAAGCCGTGGATACACGATCGGCGGCGCAGAAGCGGGAGTACGAAATCAAGCAGTTGACGAGGCAGGAGAAGGACGAGCTTGTGAAGACGGCAAAGCCCGGCCAATTGCAACCAGTTTCCGAAAGGAGAGCCGACCATGTCCGCTCCAAAAAATTCTGAAGACGATCTGTTCGACGACCCGGAGGAAGAGGAAGAAGACGAAGAAGAAGGCGCGGCCGGCGGGCGTTGCCCGATCTGCGAAATGCTCGCCGGAGAATGCGACCACCTGGTCGCTTCGATCGACCTGGCTTACTCGGAATTCATCGCCGGTGCGATATTCGCCGACGAGCGCGTTGTTCTCGATCTGCTGGAAAAACTTGTCGGCACCGATCCCGACACTCTCAAGGCGGCGGGCGCGGGTCCGGTGCTCGAACATGTCGCCACCCTGGTCAAGGCCGAGATGGAAGAAAGCGCGAGTCCCGGC
>JANXPQ010000426.1 GCA_025357235.1 Betaproteobacteria bacterium | reverse complement strand
ACCGCTTGCATACATATTAGAATTTCAATGCGTAAGTGGGTCTGGCTGAAATGAAAAGACGGGGCACCACGCGGTGAAAATCAACAGGCAATGTAGGCGCGAAGATCTTCCGCTCGCTTCCAGTTGCGCGCCTCCTCTTCGAGAGCCTTGAAACGTTCCATTTCCTTCCGTTGCTTCTCCTCGTATTCGCGTCGCAGGCGTGCTTCTTCCTCCCAACGCAGACGCTGCCGTTCGTGGTGTTCAGCATCTCTCTTTCTGCGCACTGCTTCCGTCTCGATCTTGACTATAAACTCGTTCAGGAGCTGCTCGATACGTTGCTGCTTGCCATCGCTCACGATCTTCTGCAGTTCATCGCGATAGTCGCCGAGAATCCCCAGTTTCAGCATGCCGGTGTGGTGGAATGAGTAGCGATCCCGAAGGTATGTAGAGCCATATTTCTTGATTTCCTGGCGCTCTTTCTCGGTGGGTTCACGCTCGGTACGCGAGATGTTTTCCGCGAGACAAATTGCGATGACCTGCCCCTGGAGAGTCAGGCATGTGCGCCGCTTGTCGTCCGGTTCGATGCGCAAGGGCATGCCTCGGGCTTCCAGTGCCTTGATCAGCGCATCCATGATCCGCAGGGCTCGCGGCAGACTCGCTTCGCTTACCGAAATAGCCAGTGCCGGCCGTTCGGTGATCGGCTGATCGTCAGGGTTTCGACGTTTCGGTTTTCGGAAAGCGCGTTCGGTCGCGGCGACCAATGCATGGGGTCGATCGAGCGTTTCGGCGACCACAATCCGGTTCTGGGGCCGAGCTTCGAACCCGCGCCTGGCGACTAGATGCTCCGGGTCCGGCTCAACCGGTTCATCGCTAACGAAGCGCTGCCTGACGATCTCTACCGGACCGGAATGTTTGGGAAGTGGTGGAGTAGGAAGCTTCTTTCCGGCAGCGATCTTGGCCCAATAGCCCAGCGGCGGCAGCGGCACAGCGAGTTTTCTGCAGATCTTTCGTAGGGCAACATCCGATATACCGTAGCGTTTCGCAACCGTGGTGACGGCTTCTATCCAGACTTCCTCGTATAGTTTTGCGCGTTCATAGCGAAGAGTTACATTTGGCATCTGCTGCTCCTGGGATTTATTGGAAAGAAGCGATTTGTCGTAGCGTGGCTACGAGTACTCAGACTTTTTCAAATGATTCTGCCGGTCGTCACATCCGGTCGTCAGAGCCCAGCGTCGGCGCTAATTGACGCCGCCGACAACCGGGTTTGTCGTTTATTTGCTTTCTTGACGGGTGAAATGTCGCAATATCGCTAAGCAACCGACCGAGCATTCTTGGCTCATAATTTGCCTAATATGTTAGGCGTTAACTGGGATATGACCTATGTTATTAGGCAATTTTTTGAATATAAGTTGACTGAATACGCGCAATTAGCCCATTATATTAGGCACTATTCAACTTAACGCCTAACATTATGGGCATCAAGAAGACCCTTCCCACTGAGGCTGCCGAGCGCATCAAGGAGATTGGCTACCGCGTGCGTCTGGCCAGGACCCGGCGCGGCATGTCGATCGCCGAGGTTGCGGCCAAAGCCGGCATCGATCGCAACACGCTCAACGCGCTTGAACTCGGGAAGCACGGTGTCTCAATAGGAGCTTATGCCACCGTGTTGTGGGCACTCGGCCTCGACAAAACTCTGGACGGAGTTGCACATCCCGACGCTGATACGCACGGCAAGACGCTGGAGGCCTCACGCCGGCCGGCGCGCGTTCGCAAATCGCAGAAATCGAAGAACGAATATGACTTCTGAGCGCCAGACTTACGTCTACATTCAGCTGCCGGGCACGCTCAACACCGTGCCCGCCGCGCTGCTGAAAGTCGAATCTCTGGCCGACGGAACATTCGTTGGCCACTTTCGATATGGCGACCGCTACCTGGAACGCAAGGACGCAATCGCGTTCGACCCTTTTCAGCTCCCGCTCGGCACCAATGCCCAAGAATTCACCAAGCTGAAGGGCATTCCCGGCGCCGTGCGCGACGCCGGACCCGATGCCTGGGGAAGGCGCGTAATCGAGCACAAGCTGGAACGCGGCTCAGGGGATCTGGAGGAAATAGACTACCTGCTGAACGGGCCGCAGGATGGAGCCGGCTATTTGAGTTTCGGCTCCAAGCTGGAGCCCGCAGCGTCGAAACGCCGATACAACCGCACGCATCAACTGGCGGACCTGATCGCCGCCGCAGAAGCAATAGAAGAGGGCAAGCGTGTGCCCGTGCAAATTCTCGAACAGCTTGAGCCAGGCACCTCCATGGGCGGTGCTCGGCCCAAGGCCACGATCGAGGATGGCAACCGCCTGTGGCTCGGAAAGTTTCCGGAAAAAAGCGATCGTTATAACCTCCAGCGAGTGGAATACGCCACGCTTGAGCTGGCTCGCCGCTGCGGCATCAGCGTCTGCAATGCCCGTCTGCAGTCCGTCGCGAAACAAGACGTGCTCATGCTGGAACGCTTCGATCGCGAATACGCAGACGGAGGTTATCTCCGGTTCGGCCTCGTCAGCGCGCTCACCCTGCTGGACTGTGGGGACAGCCATCTGGACAGGGAACGCTGGTCCTATTTGTTGCTTGCGGATCAGCTACGCCGCTGGTCGGAGAGGCCCGACGAAGATCGCATCGAGCTATTCCGGCGTATCGTTTTTAACGCCGCCGTTACGAACAACGACGATCATCCACGCAATCATGCAGTGCTTCGCACCGCGCGCGGATGGCGCCTCACGCCAGCCTATGACCTGGTCCCCGTGCCGCTTGTCAGTCTGGAACGCCGGGATCTGGCGATGACCGTCGGGGCCTACGGCCGCACGGCAAGCATCTACAACCTGCTTTCCCAATGCGACCGGTTCGGGTTGACCGCTGACGCGGCCAGGAAGGAAATTGAGAATATCGTCGCGGTCGTTGGCACCTGGCGGGATCATTTTCGCGCCTGCGGCGTGTCGGACAAAGACATCGAATACATTGCCCAGGCATTCCTGCCGGAGTGCTTTTTCTTTGAAAAGCCCGTGGAAAGTCCCGGCCGTTGACCGAGATCGAGCGGGGCACTACACTACGATGGTTCCATAATGGTTCCAAAGAGTCTTCATGCTAAACCTGACACTCAAGAACATCCCGAAGGACCTTCATGCTCAGCTCAAGGAAAGCGCTGAACGTAACCGGCGCAGCCTGAACAGCGAGATCCTCGCCCGGCTTGAGAGCGATTTCTCCGCGCCGGTTGTAGATCGCGAAGCGCATGCGCGGGCGCTGCGGGAACTCGTCGCCCGCTTACCCCGCGTCGACCATGGCAAAGTCACCCGCTACAAACGCCAGGGCCGGGCGTGATCGTCGTCGACAGCAACGTCGTCGCGTACTACTGGGTCAACGGGCCACTCACGAAGATCGCCCAGCGCGTGCAGGCGAAAGACCCGGAATGGCATGCGCCGATCCTTTGGCGATCTGAAATGCGCAGCGTACTGACAGGTTACATGCGAGATGGCAGCCTCAATGGCGCGCAAATAGCGCGTGTGATGTCTGCCGCCGAGGAGTCGTTCGCCGGACGCGAGCACATCGTATCGAGTGACAAGGTACTCAAGCTTGCCGGCGAAACAAGTCTTTCCGCCTACGACTGTGAGTTCGTCGTGTTGGCGTCCACGCTCGGGGTCCCACTGGTCACCGCGGACAAGGCGGTGTTGAAGGCATTCCCGGATCGCGCGTTGACGATGCATCAGTTCGTGGAGCGTTAGCAACCGCCAGCGCACAGACAGGAAATTCACCATGACTGAACCGACCATCGTCTGTCCGAACTGCAAGACCGAGATTAAGCTTACGGAGTCGCTGTCGACGCTCTGGACGGCTACCAGCAGCGGATTCGAGCAAGGTTTTGCTTCAGAGAATACTGATATCGCGAAGCATGCGATTTTGTAGGAGCAGTAGGTTGGCACAGACAAGTCGAATTGAATGGACCGAGGCAACGTGGAACCCAACCGTGGGTTGCACGAAGATTTCGCCTGGCTGCAAACACTGTTACGCCGAAGCCATGGCGAAGCGGTTGCAGGCCATGGGCACGCCCGGGTACGAAAACGGATTCAAGCTGGTTGTCCTGCCTGATCGACTTAACGAACCGTTGCGTCGCAAGAAGCCAACGGTCTATTTCGTGAACTCGATGTCAGATCTGTTCCATAAGAACGTGCCGGACGGATACATCGATCAGGTTTTCAATGTGATCTCCCGTTGCCCGCACCATACCTTTCAGGTGTTGACGAAGCGGGCGGAACGGTTAGCGACCTATTTCCGGCACAGCCCACCGCCGGAAAACGCATGGATTGGTGTTTCTGTCGAGGATCGAAAATACGGGTTGCCGCGCATCGACGCTTTACGGCAGGTCGATGCTCACGTCCGTTTCTTGTCGGTTGAGCCTCTCTTGGAAGACCTCGGGGAGATCGATTTGACCGATATCCATTGGGTAATTGTCGGCGGGGAATCTGGTCCCAAGGCGCGTCCCATGAAGCTGGCGTGGGTCGAGGACATTCAACGGCAGTGCCAACAACAAGGCATTCAGTTCTTCTTCAAACAATGGGGGGGATGGGGTGCGGATGGCAAGCGGCGATCAAAGAAAGCCAATGGGCGACTACTGGATGGTCGCACTTGGGACCAAATGCCAGAACTCGCGGTATACCGGTAAGAGCCTCGAGTGACACGAAAGCACTATAACTGGAAGAATGGCCCTGATCTCATTCAGCCACATAGCATTGCTAAGCACCGCATTCTTCAGTCCTACTTAGCCGCCTATTTTCAAACGCTGGTAAGTTCACCGAACCAGGATGTTCTTCGACTCACTTTGGTCGATGGGTTCGCAGGTGGTGGTATGTACGTGCACAACGATACCAGAGAGCTTGTCAAAGGCTCACCGTTTATCTGCCTTAATGCCACGAAAGAAGCCGAATTCCTGATAAACAAGGATCGCCGGAAACCAGCCCAGTTGGATGTCAGCTACTTCTTTGTG
>JANXPQ010000250.1 GCA_025357235.1 Betaproteobacteria bacterium | reverse complement strand
GCAACGGCATGTCGGCGGGCAACACCCAGGCCGAAGCGCGCACGCAGGCCTTGTCGGAGATATTCGAGCGGCACATCAAGGCCCGCATCATCAGCGAAGGCATTTGTCTGCCGGACGTGCCCGAAGCGGTGATCGCGCGCTACCCACGCATTGCGGCCGGCATTGCCGCCTTGCGAGCGGCCGGCTTCGGCATTCTTGTCAAGGACGCCTCGCTGGGCGGCCAATACCCGGTAATGAACGTGACCTTGCTGCACCCCGAAGACTAGGGCTGCTTCGCCAGTTTTGGCGCCCACCCCCGGTTCGAAGTTGCACTGGAGCGCGCGCTGACCGAACTGTTGCAGGGCCGGGCGCTTGACGCACTGGCAGGGTTTCCGCCGCCGGGGTTCGACCTGGAAGAAGCGGCCAGCTCGACCAATATCGAAATCCATTTCGTGGATTCCAGCGGTGTCATCCACTGGAAATTTTTGGGCGACGTGCCCGACTACGCGTTTTGTGACTGGAACTTCGGCAACACCACCGCCGAGGACTACGCCTGGGCCGTGGATCGCATCCACCGCGACAAGCGCGATATCTACATTGCCGACTTCACCCATCTGGGCGTCTATGCATGCCGCATTCTGGTACCCGGCATGTCCGAGATCTACCCGGTGGACGACCTGGAGTTCGATAACAACAGCGTGGGCAATGCCATTCGCGAAGCGATCCTGAACCTGACCGATCTGGACGACGAGGAATGCGCCGACCTGCTCGACACCCTGAATGAATCCACTCTGGCGGACCAACGCCCGGTGGCGGCGGCGATTGGCCTGGCCGCCGACGCGGGATCGTTCTGGAGCGACCTGCGCGTGGGCGAGCTCAAGACCATGCTGGCCCTGGCCATTGGTGATGAAGCCGCCACGCTGGAGGGCTGTGACTGGATCAAGCACTTCGCCCAGCTCAACCCACAGCGTCGCCGTGTGTACGCGTGCATCGAAAGCCTGATCAATCTGGCCGAGATGGAGGACACCGGGCCTTACCTGGACGCCTTGCGCCAGCTGTACGGCGCTGCCGCAGTGACACAGGCGCAAGCGCTCATCATGCAAACCGATCGTTTCATGGGCATCCCCGCTCCCGGGCTGCTGCTCGACGGTTGCGAAATGCACAACAAACTGCTGGTGGCGTACGACAAGGTGCACGCGCGCGTCGCCTGAGAGGCGCTGGGTCAATGGCGGCGACGAGGATATTTCAGCTTTGCGCTGGATTTCTGAAAGTCGAGAAGGGGCCTGCCATGACCGCCAATCGCCCTTTGCGCATTCTTTTCGCCGCAGTCGTTCTTGCCGCGATCGCCCTGCCTTGCCGCGCGATGGACGCGTTGCTGGCAGCGGCGGCAACCGGCGATGCCGAAGTCGTGAAGACTTGGATCGCGAAGAAACGCAATCTCGACCGGACCTACGACGAACCGTCGCACGGAATCGAGGGCAACTACGCACGCACCTATGACATAACGGCGCTCATGGTTGCCGCGCAAACGGGGCACTTCGAGGTGGTGAAGCTGCTGGTCGAAAGCGGCGCAAACCTGTATGCGGAATCGCACTGGCGCGACGGCTCGAACCGGCGCAGTGCATTCGACTACGCCGTGGACAGCGAAAAGCTCGCCGTCGTGGAATATCTCTGGACCAAATCGGATGGCGTCCGCTTTGCGGCCCACCTGGGCCCGCAAATAGCCGAGGCCTGCAGGAAGTACTGCGACGACCGGTTCGGGGCCGACGCACACGGCAATCTGGCCTTGTTCCTGATCGGCATCACACGCGACGACGCCATGCTCGGCAAGGGCATCAGCGAAGCAGCCTGCTATTCGCAGACGCCGCTGAAGCTGCTGGCCTTCCTGGAAAGAAACGCGGTGCGTTTTCCCGGGAACACGCTCCACTGTGCCGCCTATCAGTACACGGTGCGGAGTATGAAGTCGGTGCAGGAGCGCATCGCCATTGCGGCGTTTTTCCTGGATCACGGCGCCGATCCGAACGATGTTGCTTTTAATTACGCTACGCCCTTGATGGGCGCGGCAGCGGCGCCGGATCTGGAGATGGCGAAGTTTCTGGTCAAGCGAGGCGCGAATCCGAACGTGCAGAACCCGGATGGCCTGACGGCGATCGGGGCGGCCGCCAACCACTGCGTCCATGGCGCAAACGCGGCCCAACTCGAACCCATGCAGCAACCTGAACTGGCCATGATCGAATACCTGGTTCAGGCCGGCAGTGATCCGAAGATTTACGCCTCCGCGCGAGCGCGCTCGCAGTTGAGAATCCTGACGGACTGCTGCAGCGACAAGCAACGAACGGCTACCCAGCGGCGCATATGCGAAGTGTTCGGCCTCTGATGCCGTCGCGCGCGGCGTGAATCCAATGCGGGGGGAAACGTATCAGGCGATGAATGGAAAGTCCGGGCGGTCATTGCGCCTGATATCGATTCTGCGAGGAGATTCAATATGCCGTTCCCAAATACCTATCGCGGACAACCGGCCATGGTGAGCGGCACGGCGACAAAGTAACAGGACGGAGCCGCTATTCCATCAATTCCGCTCCATACTTTGCGTTGCGTCCCGGATTGCTATTCCCGCCGTTCCGCCCACAAGTGATTCTCGCGCTCCTCTTCGCTTTCGCGGCGTCGATCGCGACCCGCCAGGGCAACATAGGCGCGCTTGAACATCCGTCCCAGCCGAGCCATATCGCGACGGACAAGCCGGCCCGGATATTCATACGCCAACCAGAGCTTCCTCAGGCGTTCCGGGGCATCGTCATTCGAGACCTTTCCCATCCTGGCACCTCCGTCAAATTAAACTGATGACGCAATACGCAACTTGAGTGCCGCACGGGTTGTGCCAGTCGGGGATGTCGAAAAAATGGCATGCGGTCCTGCCCGAAAACCCTCTGTTCCTGAAGAAATAGGGACGTGCCGGGAAACCGGCGAAGTGACCTGACGAACTCTCAGCAATGGACCTGGCGCAAAACGTCAATGATCGGCGCGGAAATCGCCGAAATTCGGACCGGATGCTGACTATCGGTTGTGGCCGAAAGACTCAATCAGGCTTGCGGGTCGATAGGGTCTTGCCTATTGCCTGCGGCCCGGCCCGCTCAGCGCTGGAACGGCGGGCGCCGCATCGCGCGGCGCAGCAACAGGCTCGGCAGGCGCAGCACGAACTCGAGCATCAGGCGCAGGTGCATCCAGGTCAGCAGCGCGTTGTCGCGGCCGTAGCGGAAATGCGAGACGCCGCCCTCCTCGGCCGACAAATACTTCACCGGCGCCGCCAGGTTGAGCGGCGCGACGCCGCGCCATGCGAGGCGCACGACGGCTTCGGTATCGAAGTCGAAGCGCCGCATCCAGGGCTGGTGGCGCATCACTGCGATCAGGTCGGCGACGGGGTAGACGCGAAAGCCGCAGAGCGAATCGTCGATTCCGGCGCCGAGCGTCTCGAGGTCGGTCCACCAGTTCGACACGCGCCGGCCGCGAACGCGCAGCAGTGGCGCCGACGCGTCGAACACCGGTCGGCCGAGTACCATCATTTCGGGATGCTGCATCGAGGCCTGCATGAACGCGGGGATCAACTCGGCCGGGTGCTGGCCGTCCGAGTCCATCGTCAGCGCGTGCGTGAAACCGGTTGCGCGCGCGGCATGCAGGCCGTGCAGAACAGCCGCGCCCTTGCCTGCGTTCGCGGGCAGCTCGAAGTGCTTCAGCCCCGGGTCGGCGGCGGCCATCTCGCGCAGGCCCTCGGGCGTGCCATCGGTGCTGCCATCGGTGACGACCCATACCGGATTCCACTGCGCGCGCGCCGCGCGCACAGTCTCGTACACCTTCAGGCCGGTGTTGTAGCTGGGGATCAGCAGCACGTGCGTGCGCGATGCGGACGGCGGCGCCGCGGCCGCGGAGTGCCGCAACCGATCCCCCGAGGGGATGAGCCCGGCACTGTCCACCGGAGCGGGCTCCTGCGTGGCCTTTGGCGACCCAGCGCTCGTGCTCATCAACGCAATTCCTCCGCGAAGTACGCCTCGATCCGCTCCAGCAGCCCCTGGTGATCGGCCTCGGGCGCGAAGCGCTTCCCCAGCCGCGCGCGGATCACCATCGGAAACTCGGGCGTGCGCCAGATCGGCCAGCCCTTGCCGAGGTAAGGCGTTTCGGCCTCGATGATGACGGTCTGGATCGGCACCTGCGCCATGTGCGCGATCAGAGTGATGCCGGGCCGAAAGCGGTTGATCGGCGCACGGATCGTACGCGTGCCCTCGGGGAACAGCACGAGCTGGCCGCCCTCTTTCAGGTTCGCCACGCAGCCGCGGATCATGCGGCGCGGCGAGTCGTTGCGGATGTAGCGCGCCAGGCGCGCGCCGGGGCCGAGAAAGGGGTTGCGCATCAGGCTCGCGCGCATGATGCAGATGCCGCGCGGGACCCGGGCGACGATGAGCAGGGCATCGAGCATGCTTGGATGGTTCGCCGCGATGATGAGGCCGGCATCATGGCTCAGCACATCGAGGACGGTGTAGTCGATGCGCATCACGCCGAGCCACTGCGCACACGTCCAGAAGCCGCGGTAGACCGACGAAATCGCGGCACGCCCGATCACCAGCCCCCGCTGGCGCGGCAGGCACGGGTACAGCACGAGGCAGATCAGGTTCCAGGTCAGCGACATCGCTCCCAGGTGCAGCAGCAGCACATAGAACGACACGCTCTGGAACAGACGCCGCAAGACCCTCAATCGGCACCTCAGTCGGTGCTCGCCACGAGTTCTGACGAAGTCGCCAGAATCCATGACACGCCCAGGACCAGCGTCAGCGCCAACGTGAAAGATAGGAAATTCAACGCCACCCCCGAAGTATCTGTGAGTCTTGCAGCGGCGGTCAATCGATGAATTCGTGCCGAGGGCCACTGAAAACCGGTCGCAATACTGGCCGCAGCAAGCCGTGGAATGACGGAATCAGGCTTGGTATATTGAATGAACAATGCGGTATACCAAACCGAACCCTCGCAATCGAAAGGCAATCCGCAAAGATGACGGCAGAAACACTGAAGGCCAAGATCAAAGTCTGCGTGTTCGACCGATACGGCACGGTGGTGGACATGCAAAAGGGGCTGACCGAAGTGGTCACGCCGTACCTGAAGGACAAAGGCTGGGCCGGGCGACCGGACTCGTTCGTGACGTGGTGGCGGCGCACGCACTTCGAGAATTCCATGATCGATGCGCTCCTGCACAAGGAGCACACGCCGTACCGGGAGATCGGGCACCGCGCCGTCGCCTACACGCTCGAGCGCGCCGGCATTGCGTTCGATGCGGTCATTTCCGTCGCGGTTGCCAATTCCTTCAAACCGCACGTGGCGACGTACAGCAGGGCCGCGGAACTCATGGGCGTATGGATGGATGAAGTCCTCTTCGTCGCCAACCACGCATTCGACTGCATCGGAGCAAAGGCCGCAGGAATGCGCACGGCCTTCATAGACCGCCGCTCGCGGCCTTTCGGCATGACGCCGCACCAGCCGGACATCCTGGTGCCGGACATGAAAAGCCTGGCCGACATGCTGGTGTAAGCGGATGAGCGGCTCAGGCCGCGCGGAAGCTGCGTCGCAAATCGGCGAGTTCGTCGCCCGTCAGCGTTTCTTTCTGCAGCAGGAGTTCGGCTCCGCGTTCCAGGACCGGCCGCTCGCGCGTCAGGATGACGAGCGCCTTGTCGTAGGCGGCCTTGACGATTTCGCGCTCGGCGACGTCGATCTCGTGGGCGGTCTGCTCGCTGTAGCCGCGCGGGCCCTGCGGTGCGATTTCAGGCAGGTAGGGCTGGCGCTCCTCTTCGTAGGCGATGTTGCCCAGCGATTCCACCATTCCATAGCGTGTCGCCATGCTGCGCGCGATGTTCGTCACCTTGACCAGGTCATCGGCAGCGCCGGTCGACAGATGGCCGAACACCGTCTGCTCGGCGGCGCGGCCGCCAAGCAGCACCGCCATCTTGTTCTCCAGTTCCTCGCGCGTCATCAGGAAGCGGTCCTCGGTCGGGCGCTGGATGGTGTAGCCCAGGGCGCCGACGCCGCGCGGAATGATGGATACCTTGTGCACGGGGTCGGTGCCCGGCAGCGCCATGGCGACGAGCGCGTGGCCCATCTCGTGATGCGCGACGACGCGCCGCTCCTGCTCGTTGAGCACACGGTTTCTCTTTTCCAGCCCGGCCACGATGCGTTCCACGGCCTGGGTGAAATCGTCGAGCGTCACCGCATCCGCACTGCGGCGCGTGGCGAGCAGCGCCGCCTCGTTCACCAGGTTGGCGAGGTCCGCGCCGGAAAATCCGGGCGTGAGCGCGGCGATCTGCTCGAGCGAGACGGCGGGCGCGAGGCGGATCTTGGTGATATGCACCTGCAGGATCTGGATGCGCCCCTTCTTGTCGGGCCGGTCGACCAGCACCTGGCGGTCGAAGCGTCCGGCGCGCAGCAGTGCCGGGTCGAGTATCTCGGGTCGGTTGGTTGCGGCGAGCAACACCACGCCGGTCGACGGGTCGAAGCCGTCCAGTTCGGCGAGAAGCTGGTTGAGCGTCTGCTCCTTCTCGTCGTGGCCGCCCAGGCCGAAGCTGCCGCGCGCGCGGCCCAGCGCGTCGAGTTCGTCGATGAAAATGATGGCCGGCGCCTTCTCGCGCGCCTGCTCGAAGAGATCGCGCACGCGCGCTGCGCCGACGCCGACGAACATCTCGACGAACTCGGAACCGGAGATGGAAAAGAAGGCGACCCCCGCTTCGCCGGCCACCGCGCGCGCCAGCAGCGTCTTGCCGGTACCCGGCGGCCCGACCAGCAGGATGCCCTTCGGGATGCGCGCGCCCAGGCGCCCGTAGCGCTTCGGGTCTTTCAGGAACTCGACCACCTCCTGCAACTCGGCCTTCGCTTCGTCCACCCCGGCGACGTCGGCGAAGGTGACGCCGGTGCTCTTCTCGACGTACACCTTGGCGCGGCTCTTGCCGATGCTCATGAGTCCGCCCAGGCCGCCCTGCTGGTTCGCCATGCGCCGCGCGAGCAGCATCCAGATGCCGAAGAACACGAGCGCGGGCACCACCCATGACAGGATGTCGCGCAGAATCGTCGGCTCGTGCACGCGCGTGTAAGGCACCCCGTACTTCGATAGCCGTTCCGCCACATCGGGCTCGACCCGGTTGGCGGCGACGGTGGTCTTGGACCCGTCCGCGACTTTCAGCTTGCCTGTGATCAGGCTGTCGCCGACGGTGACCTGCGCGATGCGTCCCTCGGCAAGCATGGCCTCGAACTGGCTATAAGGCACGACTTCGACGCTCTGCGCCTGCTGCCACCACTGCTGCACCATCCACAGGCCGAACAGTGCGAACATGAAGTACAGCAGGTTGAACCGGGTGGTTTTTTCCATAGGGCTACACTAACCCATCTGTCACGCGCATGTTTGACCTCGGTCAACGTCCACATACCGCAGGGGTCTGCCCGGGACCCGCCCGGGCATGGATGCTTCTTCGCAACGAATCCGCGGCCGGATCGGCCTCATGGCTTGACGCAAATCAAAGCGAATTGCCGCCATATACCGATACTGGAAACCATGAAGGCGATGGAGGGAATCGGCATCGCACAGGCAGGCCGGTCATTCGCCTGATTGAAAATCCGGCATAGCGTCCAGCCGGGGAGCCAGGCTGCGGAAATCGCAGGCGACTTGATAAGTAAGATCATCGGCGTAAGTTCGCAGACCGCCGGTACCGGGAACGACAGGCAAGTGGAGATCATATGTTCATATTCGCTCACAGGCGTCTCGCCACAATTATTGCCTGCGTGATC
The DNA here is from genome assembly GCA_025357235.1 of Betaproteobacteria bacterium. Classification (GTDB taxonomy): domain Bacteria; phylum Pseudomonadota; class Gammaproteobacteria; order Burkholderiales; family JACQAP01; genus JACQAP01. The sequence goes on along the minus strand of JANXPQ010000250.1, from coordinate 7,858 downwards.
GGGGCAATCGGGTCGGTGTGTTCGGCGCAGCCCCTGCCACCGCCCGGGGAGTGTCCCCAGCCGCGATTTACCGGCAAGGCACCGGAGGAATACTACAGCCGGAAGAATCCGCTGGAGGCCAGCGACAAGAATCTCAAGGCCGGGGAACGCCTGTACGCAGGAGGAAAAAAATCGTTCGGGTGCGCCACATGCCATGGCAAGAAAGGCGACGGCAAAGGGGAAATGGCAAGCCAGTTTGTTCCGCGCCCGCGTAACTTCGCCTGCGCCCAGACCGTCAACGACATTCCCGATGGACAGTTGTTCTGGATTATTCGCTTCGGCTCTCCCGAGACTTCCATGCCCGCACACGAGGAACTGGGCGACGAGCAGATCTGGCAACTGGTGTTGTATCTGAGAAAACTGGCGAAATAAAACTCGCTGGTGGTGAGGGTCGAGTGGGTCAGGCCTGAACCTGATTCCTCCTGACTCGCCGCTTGCCTTCCAACCCAGCAGTAGAGCGATCAATCCGGTGGTCGAGCGTGGCGCTGATGCAGTTGCGCGCTGCCGGCATCGGCCGGCGCGACGGCGTCCCGGCTTTGGCATGCAGTGCCATGGCAAGGCAAATATTCCTTGCGGAAACGAAGTCGCGGGCGCGACGGCGCTCAATGCTTGACCCATGTCAAGACAAATTGCCGCTGCACGTCGATACTGACCATGGAGAAGAGTTTGGGGCAAACGGCATTGGCTAGGCGCGTCGGTCAAACGTGCGGCGGGGATCATCGCCGGGCGGCAATTCACCGGGTAATGCTACAGTAACTCGCAATCGACTCAACACATGCGGCCAACCTCGAGAGGGCATGACGGATGAACGGAATCGATTTTTCGCAGCGCCGGGACGCGATGATTGAAAGTCACATCGCGGGCCGCGGCATACGCTCGCAGTTGGTGCTTGAAGCGATGCATGCCGTGCCGCGGGAAGCTTTCCTGCCGCAGGACCTTCACGAATTCGCCTATCAGGACGCACCGTTGCCGATAGCCGAGGGGCAGACCATCTCGCAGCCCTATATCGTCGCGCTGATGACGGAGGCGCTGGCGCTCAAGGGCGGCGAGACCGTGCTCGAAATCGGCACCGGCTCGGGTTACGCGGCGGCCATCCTGGCGCAGATTGCCAAAGAGGTCTACACGGTCGAACGCATCGGCCAGCTTGCCGAGAAGGCGGCGGCGGTGCTCTCCGACCTCGGCTACCGGAATGTGCATGTGCTGCATGCGGACGGCACGCGCGGCTGGGAGGATCACGCGCCTTACGACGCGATCGTGGTTGCGGCGGGTGGCCCCGAGGTTCCGGAGTCGTTGAAGGCCCAGCTCAAGATCGGCGGACGGTTGGTGATTCCGGTGGGAGCCGACCGGCGGTTCCAGGAACTGGTGCGCGTGACGCGAATCTCGGAGCTTCGATACGAAACCGAAGATATCGCGGATGTCCGCTTCGTCCCGCTGGTGGGAGCAGAGGGTTGGGCCACGCCGACCGATGACGCCACCACTGCAAAACCCCACAAGGGAATTACGGCTGCGAGGCAAATTCCGGAAAAGATCATTGCGGCCTCCCGCGAGGAGTTCGATTCGATCGCCTCGGCGGACCTGGAACCGCTGCTGCGCCGGATCGGCGATGCGCGCGTCGTTCTTCTCGGCGAAGCCTCTCACGGCACGTCGGAGTTTTATCGCATGCGGGAGCGCATCTCGCGCGAACTCATCGAACGCAAGGGATTTTCCTTCATCGCCATCGAGGGCGACTGGCCCGACGCGGCGCGCATCGACCACTACGTCCGGCATGCCACCTACCCTGCCTCCGAATGGACGGCATTTGCGCGCTTTCCGACCTGGATGTGGCGCAATCGCGAGGTCCGGGATTTCGTCGACTGGTTGCGCAAACGCAACGGCCAGGTCGAATCCGGCAGACGGGTCGCATTTCATGGCCTGGATCTCTACAGCCTGTTCACTTCCATTGAATCGATCCTGACTTACCTGGACGACATCGACCCGCAGACCGCGCAGGTTGCGCGCCAGCGTTACGGTTGCCTGACCCCGTGGCAGGCCGACCCTGCCACCTACGGTCACGCGACGCTCACGGGCGGCTACCAGACCTGCGAGCATGAAGTGGTCAGCATGTTGTCGGACCTGCTGCAAAAGCACCGCAGCTATGCCGAGCACGATGGCGAGCGTTTTCTCGACGCCGTGCAGAACGCGAAGCTAATAGCGAGTGCCGAACAGTATTACCGGATCATGTATTACGGCTCGCGCGCCTCCTGGAATCTGCGCGACAGCCACATGTTCGGCACTTTGCAGAACCTGCTGCAATTTCACGGGCCCGAAAGCAAGGCGATCGTCTGGGCGCACAATTCGCATGTGGGCGACTCGGCGGCGACGGAGATGTCTGCGCGCGGGGAATACAACATCGGCCATTTGTGCCGCGAGGAATTCGGCAACGCGGTGTATTCGATCGGTTTCGGAACCAACAGCGGAACGGTCGCGGCGGCCTCCGACTGGGATGGACCGATGGAAATCAAGACGGTCCGCCCGGCCTTGTCGCAGAGCTACGAACGCTTGTGCCACGATGCCGGCGGCGCGCGGTTCCAGCTGCCGTTACGCGCACCCAAGACGGCCGACCTCATCGGCGCCCTGTCAAAACCCCGGCTGGAGCGCGCCATCGGCGTGATCTACCGGCCTGAGACGGAGCTGCAAAGTCATTATTTTCAGGCCGTGCTCCCGCATCAGTTCGACGAGTACATCTGGTTCGACAAGACCGAGGCCGTCTCGCCATTCGCGACCGGGGAACTCGAGGGGCTCCCGGATACCTATCCGTTCGGACTTTGACACAACACGGAAGACCATGACGGCCGGCAACGACCTGCGTTACGTTGAAGAAAAACTGGCATGGATGCGCGCCGAGCGCATCTGGCCGAACGGCCTGCGGTATCTGTGGACGGATGCTTTCGGTGTCGTCTTGCTGGCCTCTTTGTTTACCGCATCGGGAAAGCGCCACTACCTCGATGAGGCGGAGTGGCTGGTCGCGGAAGTCGATCGTGTCCTCGGGCGCCCGCGCGGCATCCGCATCGGAGAAGAACCTGACCGGGACGGCCAGTATTTTCACTATCTTGCCATGTGGCTTTATGCGCTCGGCGTGCTTGGCCGCGAGATCCCGGACTACAAGAGAAAAGGCGTCGAGCTGGCGAAGCAGATTCATGGTGCGTTTGTCGTCCCGGGCCGCGGCGTCGTCTGGAAGATGAAGGAGGACCTGAGCGGCCTGTATCCGGGCTACGGATTCGGCGCGCTGGATGCCTTCGACGGCTACATCTCCTACCGCCTGCTCGACGAAGCCGAACTCTGGCGCGAGATCGCCGAAATGCGCGTGCTGATCGACCACGCGATCCCGCATTTGGTCATCACCCAGGACCTGGGCATCGGCATGATGCTATGGATGACCCAGTTCTTCCCACAGGAGCCCTGGGCCGTGGCGCAACGGGCGCGCTGCCTGGCAATGCTCGACAGGATGTGGATGGACGCAGGTTATTTTTGCCGCGAACCGGGATATGGCAACGTCAAGTTTGCCTTTACCAATTACGGCGTCTCCATCGGCTTGCAGGCAGTCGATGCGATGCCCGAGCGGGTCGGCAGACTCAATGCGTTTTTCGAAACTTACCATTCCGGCGATGAATATGATCGAGCCGCCATCACCCATGTCATGGCCTGCAACTCGCATTTTGCCGGGCACCTCATCAAGGGTTACGGTTGAAGAACGCCTGTAAACCGAAATCGCGACAACAGTAACGATACGGCCGGGAGATCGGAACGCGATATCGCGCTCCCGGTCTTGCACGGCGCAGGTGACAGGCGCAAGATTGAACGCGCTCCTCGGCTTCGTGAGGAATTTCCGGCAGCGGACGGGTTGCGCCGAGCGGCACAAGCACGGAAAAAGTCGTGCAGGCGGCGTGACCGTACAGACAGAAGATACCGGTATCGCGGAAAGAAAAGATCGATGAAACGCCTTCTTTGTTCATGCCTGCTCCTGACCTCGGCATCGGTGTTTGCCGAACAGCCCTCGGCGCCTTTGCGCAACGGCGATGCGGCGGATGCCCCCGCTCATCCGATCGTTCTCGCGGGAACGCGGGTGCTGACTTCCCATGGCCTGCTCAACCAGCTTCAGGGCTATATGCGCGAACGGGATGTCGATGCGAACGACCTGAGTGCCGATGAAATGGTCAGGCTGATGATCGACTGGTTCCGGTTGGCGCCGATCGATGCGATCGGCGGCGCTCCTTCAGCCGACGCTTTGGTGTTTCGCTATGGCGGCTGGTCGGAGGGTTGCGCGACAGCTTTCAAACTGAGCCTGCTCAGGCAGGTGACCCCGAAAAATGCCAGCGACGGCGAGACCGAACTGCTGGCGGGGATCACGTTGATGTTCGAACCGAGCGGCCAAGCGGAGTTGCTGCCGTTCTCCACGACGTCCTCCGACTGGAAATCGATCGACGCCTTTCTGCAGGCGGTGGAAAGCTCGCCCGCCTTCAGGGAACTCGCCGGCACGAAGCCGATGTCGGTCATGGTCGAGAGCGGCGGTTTGCGCTGACCTGCACGCCCGGCGAAACCCGCTTCAACATGGTTATATCCAACATTGAGGCCATGACGAGGCCTATTTGGGCGGGAGAAAACCGTAACGCTGGTAGATCGTCTGGCCGCCAGGGCTTTTCAGGAACCGCATGAATTGCTCGCCCGCCTCCGCATGCGGGGCGTCCCTCATCAGGCCCGCGGTGTAAGTCGCGTAGCGGTTTTGTTCATCCGGCATCGTAACCATCGAGACCGGGTGATGTTTCAGGATCGCATGGAAATAGGCCTCGGAGTACCACACGGCACCTGCCGCGCACTTGCCCTGCATGATGCGCAACGGCGTTTGCCGGTGGTGAATCTGCGTGAGAAAGGTCGATCCATCCCGGACCTTGCCCTCATAGACCGCCTCTACCAGCCGGTCCCCGCCAGCCTGGCGTAACGCGGGAATGATCTGGTTACGCGCAATGCCCTCCCATTGCGGATTGGGCATGCACAACACGAGCCCGGGTTGCGCGAGATCATCCCAACCGGCGATATGTCCGGGATTGCCGGGGGCAGTCATGATCACTAGACGGTTACGCGCGTAATCGACGGTCCGCGCGAACCACTGTTTCTCCCGCTGCAATTCCTCCATGCGCCCGCGGCCTGTTGCAAAGATGTCGGGCTTGAGCGTGATGCGCATGTTGCCGACCACAAGCGCGCCGCGCTCGATCTGGCTCGTCAGTATTTCAGGAGGCAGCGTTTCGACGAACACGCGCTGGTACTGCGGGTAGGCGGCGCGGAATCCAAGCACCAGATCATGCACCACCATGTATTGATTGCCCGCAAAGAAAACAGTGAGCTGCGGATCGTTTACATCACCCTGGAGATCGGGAACGTTGTCGATGCCCGGAACCGTGAAATTCAAGCCGTCCTCCGCCGGCGGCGGATTCCAGGGCGGGTCGAATTTGTCCTGAGCAACGGATACAGTCGCCGCGACGGCCATCGTCACGGCGACGCATGCAAACCGGAATCGCCCGGCGTCGAACACGCCGATCACATCGGGAAAAAAACGTAGCCCTGCTGTTCGAGAATGATCGCGGTCGATATTGCGGACAAGGTGATCTCGACGTCGGGGTTCACCCATTCATGCGGAAACTTCTTGGCCGCCAGCGCCTGACCACAGACGGTGACTCTGACGCCGGCGGTCTTGAGTTCGCTGATCAGTTTGACGTTCGGATTGTCGACATTGAATTTTTCCTTGTAGTGGTCATTGTCGAGAACGGCCTGCGTCGCCGGGCCGTGTATCACCGCAATGAAGTGCAGATGCGACAGCGGCACGCCAGCTGACGCGAAGATGTTCGCGGCGCGCGCCACGCGCTCCAATGTAGGATTGACTTTTTCGTTCGGGCCCTCGCCGGTTATGTTGAACACGACCTTGTATTCGGTGTTCTTGTCCGGCTGCATGCCGGCATCGGGCAGCGAAGCGGACGCGCCAAAATCGGGGATAGCCGGATGGACCCAATTGGGTTCGGCCGCAGAGGCCGTTCCAGCGATACTTGCCAAGGCGAAAATACAGACCGACGCGAAGTTCTTCATGCTCATGGTGCGACTCTCCTCAATTTGGCCTCTACGGCTCGGGATTCCCGGCCGAAGATTCGACCGGTAACGATCGGTCGATGCGGACCGGGTTCTTATAGCAATGCCATATTATCGAAATTTGACGGTTCGAACGCGTGCTGCCGCAGGTAACGCCCTGCTATCCGTTTTGGAATACGCGAAAATGATTTTCGGCCGGCCGGTTTCGCACGCCCCCTTCGCCTTTCGTTTATCGGCATAATCCGGATATCAAACGGGACAGTGAGCCCGCCAGCGATTACCCCAACGAGGGAGGAGAAATGAAGACCATCCGCTGCGCCGCAGCACTTGCCGCTCTGGTTCTGGCCACGATTGCGCCTGTTCTGGCTGAAGGCGTTCCCGCATTCCGCGTCGACCCGTTCTGGCCGAAACCGCTTCCCAACCACTGGATCTTCGGGCAGATCGGCGGCATTGCGACGGACCGCCATGACCATGTCTGGGTCTACCAGCGGCCGCGCACCCTGACCGACGACGAGAAAGGCGCCGCGGTCGATCCGCCGACCTCGAAGTGCTGCGTGCCCGCGCCGCCGGTGATGGAGTTCGACGCTGAAGGCAATCTGGTCCAGGCCTGGGGCGGCGAAGGCAGCGGCTACGACTGGCCGCGCAGCGAGCACGGCATCTACGTCGACGCCAACGATCATGTCTGGCTGGCCGGCAACGACAAGGAAAACGACGCGCAGGTATTGGAATTCACCCGCGACGGCAAGTTCATCAAGCAGATCGGCGAGGCGCGTCACTCCGAGGGCAGCAACAGCACCCGTTATCTCGGCCGCCCTGCGCTTGCCATCGTCGACGAATCGGCGCACGAACTCTATGTGGCCGACGGTTACGGCAACAGGCGCATTGTCGTGTTCGACGCAAAGACCGGGGAATACCGGCGCCACTGGGGCGCCTACGGCACGAAGCCGGACGATGCCGATCCCGGAAAGTACGACCCGGGTGCGTCGATTGCGAAACAGTTCCGTAATCCGGTGCATTGCGTGCGCATCTCTCATGACGGCCTGGTCTATGTCTGCGACCGGGTCAATGACCGGTTCCAGGTATTCCGCAAGGACGGCACGTTTGTGGCGGAATACGTGCTGGAGCCGAACACGCGTTTCGTCGGATCCGTCTGGGACATCGGCTTCTCCACGGACCCGGAACAGAAATACCTGTTCGTCTGCGACGGCACCAACAACGAGATCCACATTCTCCTGCGCGAAAACGGCAAGGAAGTCGGCGGCTTCGGCAGGCAGGGCCGCAACGCCGGCGAATTCCACTGGGTGCACACCATGGCGATCGATTCGCGCGGCAACATCTTTACCGGCGACGTCGACACAGGAAAGCGCGTGCAGCGCTTCGAGCGCATCAAGTAGCCAAACCAGCCGAGGCTGTCATGTCCGCACAAATCCAGACGAAACGAACCCGTCCGCCCTTCCGCGCCGACCACGTCGGCAGTTTTCTGCGCCCGAAAGCGTTGCTCGATGCGCGGGAGCAGAACAAGAACGGCAGCCTGTCGCGCGCCGAATTGCGCAAGGTCGAGGATGCCGCGATCCGCGATATCGTGCGCTTCCAGGAAGACCTCGGCCTGAAGGGCATTACCGACGGCGAGTTCCGCCGCACTTATTTCCACGTCGACTTCCTGGAGCAGTTGCAAGGCGTCGAGACCAAGGGCGGCATCGCGGTG